>JBBSMH010000111.1:0-7008 GCA_038233275.1 Sphingomonadales bacterium
GCTGGTCGCACCGCTGGTAAGGACATCATCGAGCAGGACGATGTCGCGCCCGATGACCGTGCTCTTCCCCTTCTCGGTCAGGCCGATTGCTCCCGCGAGCGCGCGCCGCCTGGCCTTCGCTCCCAGCCCGCCGAGCGACGGCGTCGCTTTGCGCCGGACCAAGGCGTCGACCGCCAGAGTGCCGTGGCCGTGACGTTCGATCTCCCGCGCAAGCAGCCCTGCCTGGTTGAACCCGCGCCGCCACAAACGCCAGCGATGGAGCGGGACCGGAATGATCACTTGCCGCCGATCGGGTTCTCCCAGTTTGGCGGAAATCAGTTTCGCGAGCAACGGCGCAAGCGCAATCCGGCGCCCGTGCTTGAATGCCAGCACAAGTTTCCGCGCGGTGTCCGTATAGAGCGTGCCTGCGGCAATCCCGGCATGGCGCGGCGGTTCGGCCATGCAGGGGGCGCAAATCGCACCATCCTCGACCACTGCATCGCCGAATGGCCGCTGGCACAAGGCGCACCACGGCTGTGCGGGGATCGCGAGATCCTCCCAGCACGAGGGGCAAAGTCCGGACTGCTCGCCAATGCCCTCGCCACAAGCCGGACAGCGCGGGGGATAGACCATGTCAACCACCGGTCCCAACGTTTCCGAAATGGTGCGCGCAAACCCCATCCAGCGACAGTGCCCGGCTTGCCAGGCATGCGCAAGGCGGGCACGGAAGCGGCATGGAGACAAGCGTGCCCACCGTGTTCTCGCGTGCCGCGGTGGTGGCAAAATGGCGACGCAGCGCTGTGCGCGCCGGCGCGCGTGATGGCGGCCGCTTTCTGATCGACGCGATCGAGGAGGATATCCTCGAACGATTGGCTTTCATGCGATTCGAACCCCAGAGGGTGCTGGCTGTAGGCGCGGGCAAAGGCCAACTTTTCCCGGCCCTGAGCGCGCCAGACGCCGCCATTCGATCCGAGCCGCTGGGAGCGATCGACGAGGAATTTCCGCTGGATGTGGGCGGGTACGATCTGATCGTACATCTTCTTGGCCTGGGCATGGTGAACGATCTGCCCGGCGCGCTCGTCCATTTCCGCACTGCTCTTGCGCCCGGCGGACTGTTCCTGGCCAGCTTCCCGGGATCGGGGAGCCTTCCTGTGCTGCGTGGGATCATCGCCAGGGCCGACGGCGAACGGGGCGTTCCGCGGATGCATCCCCTCGTGGGCAGCCGCGAAGGGGCCGCTCTGCTCCAGCGCGCCGGTTTCACCCGGCAGGTGGTGGACAGCTACACGCTCGATGTGCGCTATTCGAGCCTCGAGACACTCGTTGAAGATCTGCGCGACCACGGGCTGACCAGGTCACTTGCCACTCCTTCGCCACCGCTCTCCAGATCGGGTCTGCTGCGCGCCCGCGAGGCCTTCGACACGCTGAGGGACGAGGACGGAAAAGTTGCCGAACAGTATGAAATCCTGACCTTAACAGGTTGGAAAACCTAACGAAGGCTGGCCTGGGCCGCTGCCAGGCGGGCGATCGGCACGCGGTACGGCGAGGCGCTGACGTAATCGAGGCGGAGATCTTCGCACAGGCGGATGCTGGCCGGATCGCCGCCGTGCTCGCCGCAAATACCCAGCTTGAGACCGGTCTTTTCGTGGCGGCCCCGCTGCGCCGCCAGCGCGATCAGCTCGCCGACACCGTCAGGGTCGATGCTGACGAAGGGATCGCGTGGATAGATGCCCTGATCGACATAGGCGCCGAGGAACCGTCCGGCATCGTCGCGGCTGACGCCGAGCGTGGTCTGGGTAAGATCGTTGGTGCCGAAGCTGAAGAAGTCGGCATCCCGCGCAATCTCGGCGGCCACCAGGCACGCGCGCGGCAGTTCGATCATCGTGCCCACAAGATAGTCGATGCGTGCGCCGCGTTCGGCAAACACCGCCTCCGCCGTTTGCTCGATCAATGCGCGGACGATAGCCAGTTCGCGCCGGGTGGCGACCAGCGGCACCATGATCTCGGGGAGCGGGGCCTCCCCCGCGGCAGCGACATCCAGCGCCGCTTCGAAAATCGCGCGCGCCTGCATCTCGTAGATTTCGGGATAGGTAATCCCGAGCCGGCAGCCCCGGTGACCGAGCATGGGATTGAATTCGTGCAATTCGCCAGCGCGTTGCCGTAGCCGGTCGATGCCCAGCCCCGTCACTTCGGCTAGTTCGGCGAACTCCTTCTCGCCGGACGGCAGGAATTCGTGGAGCGGCGGGTCGAGCAGCCGGATGGTGCACGGCAGGCCCGCCATCGCTTCGAAGATCGCGACGAAATCGGCGCGCTGCTCGGGCAGCAGTCTTGCGAGCGCGGCTCGGCGGCCTTCCTCGTTCTCGGCGAGGATCATCTGTCGCACCGCGCTGATCCGGCTGGCGTCGAAGAACATGTGCTCGGTGCGGCACAGCCCGATACCCTCGGCACCAAACTGCCGCGCCATCCGGCAATCGGCCTCGGTCTCGGCATTGGCGCGGACTTTCATCCTGCGGTGCCCGTCTGCCCATTCCATCAGCGTGCCGAAATCCCCTGCCATCTCGGGTTCGATGGTGGCAACCTCTCCCGCCATCACTTGGCCGTTGGAACCGTCGATGGTGATGAGATCGCCTTCATTCAGCTCGCGATCGCCGATCCGCAGCGTGCGACCCTCACGTGCAACCGAAACTTGCGAGGCGCCCGAGACGCAGGGCCGCCCCATCCCGCGCGCCACGACCGCCGCGTGGCTGGTCATCCCGCCGCGCGCGGTCAGAATGCCCTGCGCAGCATGCATGCCGTGAATGTCCTCGGGGCTGGTTTCCACGCGAACCAGGATAACCTTCTCGCCGCGGTTGCTCCACAGTTCGGCGGTGTTCGCATCGAGCACGATCCTGCCGCTCGCCGCCCCGGGAGAGGCGGGCAGCCCGGTGGTCAGCACGTCGCGCGGCGCATCGGGATCGAGCGTGGGGTGCAGCAGCTGATCCAGCGCCATCGGATCGATGCGGAGGATCGCGGTCTTCTCGTCGATCAACCCTTCGCCGACCATATCGATTGCCATCTTGAGCGCCGCCTTTGCGGTGCGCTTACCGGTGCGCGTCTGGAGCATCCACAAGCGCCCACGCTCGACGGTGAACTCGATGTCCTGCATGTCCTTGTAATGCTTCTCGAGCAGCTCGAACACACGGGCGAGCTCGGCAAAGGCATCGGGCATTGCCTCTTCCATGCTCGGCTTCTCGGCGCCTGCCGCCTCGCGCCCGGCGCGGGTCAGGTATTGCGGGGTACGGATGCCCGCAACCACATCCTCGCCCTGCGCATTCACCAGCCATTCGCCGTACCAGGCCTTCTCGCCAGTCGATGGATCGCGGGTGAAGGCGACGCCGGTGGCGCTCGTCTCGCCCATATTGCCGAATACCATCGCCTGGACATTGACCGCGGTGCCCATCTCGTGCGGGATGTCGTTGAGGCGGCGATAGACCTTGGCGCGTTCTGCGTCCCAGCTCTCGAACACCGCGCGGATCGCGCCGTGGAGCTGTTCGGTCACATCCTGCGGGAAGGGCACGCCGCGCTCGCGCCCGACGATGGCCTTGAACTCGTCCACCAGCGCGCGCCAGTCCTCCGCGCCCATCTCGGTGTCCGAATAGAAGCCGTTGTCTTCCTTCGCGATCTCCAGCGCTTCCTCGAACAGTCCATGGTCGAAGCCGAGCACGACGTCCGAGTACATCTGGATGAAGCGGCGATAGCTGTCCCAGGCGAAGCGCTCGTCGCCCGAGGTCTTGGCCAGCCCCTCGACCGTCGCATCGTTGAGGCCCAGGTTGAGCACCGTGTCCATCATTCCGGGCATGGAGGTGCGCGCGCCCGATCGGACCGAGACCAGCAGGGGATCGCTCTCATCGCCGAAGCGCTTGCCGGTGCTGATCTCGATATGCGCCAGCGCATCGCCAATCCAGGCCTTCAGGCCATCGGACAACTCGCCTCCGCGCTTGAGGAAGGCGAGGCATTCCTCGGTAGCGATGGTGAAGCCGGGCGGCACCGGCAGGCCGATCCGCGCCATCTCGGCGAGGTTCGCGCCCTTCCCTCCGGTGACGGCCTTGTCCATCTGGCGCGGGTCGTCGTGGGCCGCATTCCCGCCGAAGGTGAAGACCGTCTCGTTCATCTGGACCCTTGATTGTCTGTAGGACATGGACCGGTTGTTACACAGTCCAGGAAAGAAAAATCATCCCTCGATCCGGCTGAAATCGGCGACGCGGTGGACCGCCTGGCGGAACCGGGCGAGCAGGTCGAGCCGGCTGCTGCGCTTGGCGGGATCCTCGTCATTCACCGTCACCTCGTCGAAGAATTTGTCGATCGGCGCGCGCAGGCTTGCAAGGGCCGACATCGCGGCCTCGAAATCCTCGGCCTCGACCGCTCCGGCGGCTTTGGGCTCAGCGACATCGAGGGCATCGATCAGCGCCTTTTCCGCAGGCTCGCGGGTGTAGGAAAGCTCTTTCGCGTGTCGCTCGGACAGTTTCGCATCGACCACCGCGCGCAGATCGGGATCGTCGACCATCACCAGCGGGTCTTCCTCGCCGGTTTGCGGAATCTGTCCCTCGATGCCGTGCCAGTCCTCCTTCTTGAGGATGTTGGCCGCGCGCTTGTAGGCGGCGAGCAGATTGGCGCCGTCTTCGGTGGCGATGAAGTTCTGCAAGGCGCTCACACGGGCAAGAAGGCGGACGAGGTCGTCTTCGTTCCCGAGAGCAAAGACCGCGTCGATCAGGTCGTGGCGGACGCCGGCCTCGCGCTGCTGGACTTTGAGGCGGTCGGTCATGAAAGTCATCAGCGCATAAACGCGGGGGAAGACGCCTTTCATCTCCTCTTCGCTTCCACCTGCCAACTGTTGATCACGAGACCGCAGAATGTGGTTCATCATCTCCACTCGCGGGCCATGTGGAAGGTTTCTGCTTCCCGAGAGAAATTCTACGAAGGTCTGCTTGTGCAGTTGATTTACGATGTCGGCGCGCAATCCCCAGTAGGCCTCGAAAATCGCTCGGAGCAATCCAACTCGCAAACCGCCTTCGTTCACCATTTGGATAACCCCGAGCGCCGCCCGGCGAAGTGCGAATGGATCGCGAGAACCTGTCGGCTGCTCATCGATAATGAAAAAGCCCACCAACGTATCCAGCTTATCCGCTAAACTCACCGCCACCGTCACAGGCGCAGTCGGCACATCGTCGCCCTGCCCGACCGGCTTGTAATGATCGCGGATCGCGTCGGCGACTTCGCCGGACAGGCCTTCGGCGCGGGCGTAATAGCCACCCATAAGTCCCTGCAATTCGGGGAATTCGCCGACCATCTCGGTGACGAGATCGGCCTTGCACAGCAGCGCGGCCTGTTCGGCGAGGGCGCCGCGATCCTCCCCAAGCCCGCTTGGGGAGGGGGACCACGAAGTGGTGGAGGGGTCATCGTGGCCATTGTCAGAGGTTAGCCCTCCACCATGCTGCGCATGGTCCCCCCCCCCATCTTGCGATGGGGAGGATGCGACGATCCCCTCTTCCACCAGCCAGCGCGCGAGTTTCGCCACGCGCTCGGCCTTGTCGGCCAGGGTGCCCAGCTTTTCGTGGAAGGTGATCCGCTCGAGGCCTTTGGCGTGTTCGGCGAGCGTCTTCTTGCGATCGACGTCCCAGAAGAAGCGCGCATCGGCGAGGCGAGCGGCGAGCACCTTGCGGTTGCCCTCGACGATGGCTGCGCCGCCGTCTTCCGCCTCGATATTGGCAGTGCAAATGAAGGCGTTTGCCAGGTTTCCGTCCGCATCCTCGCAGACGAAATACTTCTGGTTCACCCGCGCGGTGAGCTGGATCACCTCGGGCGGGACATCGAGGAAGGCCTCGTCGAAGCGGCCGAGCAGCAGGATGGGCCATTCGGTGAGCCCAGCGTTCTCGACCACCAACCCCTCGTCCTCGACCAGCGTGAGCCCGGCTTCGCTCGCGACCCTGGCGGCGCCGGTGCGGATCAGCTCGGCGCGTTCCTCGTGATCGACGATCACATGGCAGGCGCGCAGCTTCTCGGCGTAGTCGTTCGCCCCGCCGATAGTGATATCGTTGTATGTGTTGGTCGTATCGCGGTCGGAAAAACCGGTTCCCACTTTTTCCTGCGATAGTCCGGTATGATGGAACCGATGCCCGAGCGTGACCGCGCCGCTGGTGACGCCATGCACCTCGCATTCGGCGATCTCCTCACCCAGCAGCGCGACGATGCCCGACAGCGGGCGCACCCAGCGCAGGCTCTCGGTGCTGCGCGAGGCAGCGCCCCAGCGCATCGACTTGGGCCAGGAAAAATCGCGGATGATGGCGGGGATCGCTGCGGCGATAACATCCTTGGTCGCCCTGCCCGGCTTCTCGATCACCGCGAACCAGGTGTTGCGGCCTTTCACCTCGCGCAGCTCGAGCTGGTCGCGCGTGACGCCGTTCTTCCGGCAGAAGCCCTCCACCGCCGCGTCGGGGGCGCCTTCGGGCGGGCCCTTGGCTTCTTCGCTGACCGCTTCGGTGGCTTCGGGCAGTCCGCGAGCCATCAGCGCCAGGCGGCGCGGCGTCGACCACACCGTGACGTCACCGATCTCGACCCCCGCCGCCTCCATCTCGCGGCGGAAAAGCTTCTCGAGCTCGACGCGCGCCCCGGCCTGCATCCGCGCAGGGATTTCCTCGGAGCGCAGTTCGAGCAGGAAGTCACGGCTCACAGCGACCACTCCGGAAACTTCTCTTTCCACCCGGGCGTCATTTTCGCCGCATAGGCTTCGCAGGCGCCCCGCGCGAGATCGCGCACCCGGCCCATGTAGCTGGCGCGTTCCTGCACGCTGATAACCCCACGCGCCTGAAGCAGGTTGAAGATGTGGCTTGCCTCGACAGCCTGTTCATAGGCGGCAATAGGCACCTGGTTTTCAAGTGCATTGCGGCATTCCGCCTCCGCCCGATTGAACAGCTCGAACAGCGCGTCGGTCTCGGCGACTTCGAAGTTCCACTTCGACATCTGCCGCTCGTTTTCGAGGAAGACCTCGCCATAGGA
>JBBSMH010000112.1:0-6971 GCA_038233275.1 Sphingomonadales bacterium
AAGCCGCCGAGCGGGAAACGCAGATAATCGAGCTGTTCCTCGCTCGTCGCGTAAAGAAAATAGGACTGGTCGCGGGCAGGATCGACGGCGCGGTGCAGTTCGGGCCCCGCAGCGCCCATTATCCGCCGCACATAGTGCCCCGTCGCGAGGCAATCCGCGCCTAGTTCGCGCGCCATCCGGAACAGGTCGGTGAACTTGGGACCCATGTTGCAGCGTATGCAGGGCACTGGCGTGCGCCCGGCGAGATATTCGTCGGCGAACTGCTCGACCACGTCCTCGCGAAACGCGCTTTCGTGATCGAAGACGTAATGGGCAAAACCCAGCCTGTCGGCCACCGCGCGCGCATCGCGAATGTCGTCGCCCGCGCAGCAAGCCCCCTTGCGGCCGGTCGCCGCGCCATAATCGTAAAGCTGCAGGGTGATGCCGATGACCTCGGCGCCGCTGGCGTGGGCCAGCGCAGCGACCACCGAACTGTCCACCCCGCCCGACATGGCGACCACGATTCGGCACTCGCCGGCCGGCCTCGGCAGGTCGAACAAGGCTGCGGCCTCGCGCGGTTGCATCAAGGGGTCGAGGGTAGCGAGGTCGTTCATTGCGAGAGCGCCCATACAGGGGGGCGGCATCCTTCGCCACCTTTGCAAAGGAGCCGCCCGAAGGTCATCCTTCACGGACTGTTTACCCTGGCCCGCTACGCAGGGGCTCATGTACGAGGGGCCGATAAAAGCTGCCGTCTATCCGGCAGGGGGGGAAACGCCGGTTTTGCGCCGGTTGCGCTGGACCGACCTCGTCGCCCGACTCGAAGCCACGCGCGCGGTGCGCGAAGATTTCGAACAACCCTGCGTCGCGAGCTTCGCTGGCTTCGAATCGCTAAGAGCAAGCCAGGCAAATGAGAGCAAACGGCATGTTAACCATGATGTTTTAAGTCATGGCAAACCGGACGGGCTATCCGTCGATGAAGCCGCGAGCGTCGCGGCTCGAGGCGACCGAGAGTAGAACATGATCGAAAACCAGGACATCCGACCTGCACAGGTAATCGGCCCGCTCGGCGAGCCGCTGACGCTGGACGACCTGCCGTCGCCCAGCACGCGGCGTTGGGTCGTGCGCCGCAAGGCGGAGGTCGTGGCTGCGGTCAATGGTGGGCTGCTGACGATCGACGAAGTGCTCGAGCGCTACGATCTCACTCTCGAGGAATTCGCCTCCTGGCAGCGCGCGGTTGACCGGTCGGGCATGCAGGGCCTGCGCGTCACCCGTATCCAGCACTATCGCGACCTCTACGAACGCCAGTTCAAATACTGATCCTGTTCGACAGATACGCGTGACAAGGTTCGCCGGCGCATCGCGTCGGGGAACCTTTTGCCTTGGCTATGGGTTTTCTTCCCATTCCCACGCAAGACACGGGAACCGACCCTCCTGCGCATCCGTTTATCCGGCGTAGGGTGGACTGGGTAAATACAGGAGGAATAGTTATGGGTTGGATTATCGCAATTATCGTCGGAGGCATCGCAGGCTGGCTGGCAAGTCTCGTAATGGCGCGTGATGCGTCGATGGGCATTTTCTGGAACATCATCGTCGGCATCGTCGGTGCCGTGCTCGGCAACCTGCTCGCAGGTCCGCTGTTCGGTATCGACACCACAATCCAGACCTTTAACCTCCCGGGCTTCCTGGTGGCGATCGTCGGTGCAATCGTGTTGCTGGCAATCGCGAACCTCGTCCAGCGCGGACGCGTGCGCTAACCCCGCCGGCATTTGGAAGCAAAAAAATAGGGCGGTCCGTCGAACGGCGGGCCGCCCTTTTTGCTTGCGGTCGCCTCTCGCCGCTAGTCCGCGCTCCTGCCACCTCCATCGAGTCGTGGATTGCCCTCGCCCCGGCGCCGGAGTAGGGCCCCCGCACCCGTCTTGCGCGGGCTGATATAGTCATATAACACAGCTGCGAAAGTTTGCTTCGAGGCGGGCGCCCCATGAATTACGAATCGAGTGTCACTGCCGATAGCGCCGATCGATTTGCGACCGATGTGGACGATATCGAACGCGCAGAGACCAAACGCCGGCGCAAGCGTCTGGCGATTATCGCGCTCGTCCTGCTGGTCGCTGCGCTGGTCGGCTTCCTTGTCTGGCGCAGTATGGCGCAGAGCGCGGTCCCGGCGGCGGATCGTGGCGCGCAGCTTCCGGTAGTGACGGTGATCTCCCCTGGCCGGACGACCATCGAGGGCGAGATAACTGCCACCGGCACGCTGGCGGCGCGGCGTCCAATGCCCGTCGGCGTGGTCGGCGAAGGCGGCCGGGTGGTCAGCGTCACGGTCGATGCGGGCGATTGGGTGCGCCAGGGCCAGGTCCTCGCGGTGATCGACCGCTCGGTCCAGACGCAGCAGGCGCAAGCGGCCAGGTCGCAGATCGAGGTGGCGCGCGCCGATGCGAGCCTGGCGCAGGCCAATCTCGACCGCGCCTTGCAGCTGGTCGAGCGGGGGTTCATCTCCAAAGCCGATGTCGACCGTCTCACCGCTACGCGAGATGCCGCGGCGGCGCGGGTGCGGGTGGCGCAGGCGCAATATAACGAGCTCGTCGCGCGAAATTCGCGGCTCAACATCGTGGCTCCCGCGGCGGGTCTGGTGCTCGAGCGCAATGTCGAGCCGGGCCAGACCGTGGGTGGCGGATCGGGTGCACTGTTCAACATCGCACGCGGCGGCGAGATGGAATTGCTGGCCCAGGTGGGCGAGACTGAGCTTGCGCGGCTCAGCGTCGGCACTCCAGCCGAAGTGCTTCCGGTCGGCATGGACACTGCGCTCACCGGCCAGGTCTGGCAGCTCGCGCCCGGCATCGACCCGAGCGGCCGGCAGGGCACGGCGCGGATTGCGCTGTCCTACGCTCCGGGCTTGCGGCCGGGCGGTTTCGCCACCGCGACGATCAAATCGGGCACGGTGGTGGCTCCCCTGTTGCCCGAAAGCGCGATCCAGACTGATGACGAAGGCAGCTTCGTTTATGTCGTGGGCAAGGATGACGCGGTCGAGCGCCGCGCGATCACCCTGGGGCCGGTCACGCAGGACGGGATCATCGTCAGCGGGGGTTTGACCGGGCGCGAGCGGATCGTCCTGCGCGCGGGCGGGTTCCTCAACCCGGGCGACAGGATCAAGCCGGTCGGCGGTTAGGGTCCGGACAATGAATCTTCGCAACATATCCGCCTGGTCGACCCGCAATCCGATCATCGCGATCGTGATGTTCACCGGGCTCACCATCGCGGGTATCGTCTCGTTCAACCGGCTTGCGGTGATCAACTTTCCCGAGGTGGAGTTTCCCTCGGTCGAGGTCTCGATCGGCCAGCCGGGTGCGGCCCCGAGCGAAATCGAAACGCAGATCACGCAAAAGGTCGAGGCGGCGGTGCGCTCGATCAACGGTGTCGAAACGATCGAATCGAGCGCGCGCGAAGGCAACAGCTACACCAAGGTCCAATTCAGCATCGGCACCGATCCGGACGAAGCGACCAATCTGGTCAAGAACGCGGTCGATCAGGTTCGCGGCGACCTGCCCGACGGAATTCTGGAACCGCGAGTGACAAAGAACGAGATGAGCGGCGGCCCCGGCGGTCCCGGCATGCTCGGCTTCTACGCGGTATCCGCCGACGACATGTCGATGGAAGAACTGAGCTGGTTCATCGACGATACCATCTCGCGCCGCCTGCTGACCGTTCCCGGAATGGCCTCGGTCGCGCGCAGCGGCGGGGTGAACCGGGAAATCCGCGTCATACTCGATCCGGCCAAGATGCAGTCGCTCGGTGTCACCGCGCGCGACATCAATGCCACCTTGCGGCAGATCAACGTCGATGCGGCGGGCGGACAGGCCGAAATAGCCGGGTCGCGCCAGTCGGTGAGGGTGCTGGGCAACGCCGACAGCGCCTACGATCTTTCGCAGACGCGCATTCCGCTGGGCGGCGGGCGCACCATCAAGCTCAGCGATATCGCCACCGTCAGCGACGGTTTTTCCGAACAGAGCAGTATTTCGCGGCTCAACGGACGGCAGACGGTCAGCTTCGCCCCCACCCGCGCGCGGGGCGAATCGGATGTCGAGGTCTACGACGCGATGCAGGTCGAGATCGAGAAGATCCAGGCGGACCATCCGGGAATCGAGATTTCCGAGCTGTTCACGCCGGTCCCCTATGCCAAGGGGCAGTATGAGAGCTCGATCGCCGCGCTGATCGAGGGAGCGATCCTGGCCATCGTGGTGGTCTTCTTCTTCCTGCGGGATTGGCGCGCGACTTTCATCAGCGCCATCGCCATCCCACTGTCGGCCATTCCGACCTTCTGGTTCATGGATATCCTCGGCTTCAACCTCAATTTCCTCTCGCTGCTCGCGCTGAGCCTGGTCGCCGGCGTGCTGGTCGATGATGCCATCGTCGAGATCGAGAACATCGTCCGTCACATGCGCATGGGCAAGACCGCCTACCAGGCCTCGATCGACGCCGCCGACGAGATCGGGCTGGCGGTGGTCGCCACGACCTTCTCCATCGTCGCGGTGTTCTTGCCCGTGGGCATGATGCCCGGCGTGCCGGGGCAGTTCTTCAAGCCCTTCGGTCTGACCGTGGTGGTCGCGGTGCTGATGAGCCTGCTGGTGGCACGCATGATAACCCCGATGGTTGCCGCCTATTTCCTGAAGGCGCACGGCGAGGCCACGCATGGCGAGGGCCGGGCGATGGATTTCTATATGCGCATCCTGCGCTGGACGCTCAATTCAGGCGAATCGCAGCGTCGTTTAGCGCGGATCGAACCGCTCGGCTTCAGCAAACGCTGGTATCACCGGTTGGCCGGCTTTCTCCTGTTGCTTGCGCTGGTGGGGGTATTCCTTGGGGCTGCAGTCGGGCTGTTCATGCTGCTTGGCGAAATCGAGGTTCCGATCCTGATAGCCGCGCTTATCGTACCCGTGGCGGCCGCGGCTATCGCCATCGCGATCGGATGGGTTCTGTTCAATCTCCTCAGCTGGCTCGGCGCTTTCGGCGCCTATATCGACCACCTGGGGCAGCACATCGCGGCGCGCATGCGCGACCACCGCTTCTATGCCTTTGCCATGGGGGTCTATGCGCTGGTGATGACCTTCGCGCTGTTCGTCGGACTGCCGCAGCAATTCCAGCCCGACGTCAATCAGGACACCAGCATCATCCGCATCACGCAGGTCCCCGGCACGACCATCGACCGAACCTCGGAAGTGGCGCGGGAGGTCGAAGCGCTGGTAAAGGACGAGCCCGAGGTCGAGCGTATCTCCATGGGCGTGCGTGAGGGCAACGCGACGCTCTATGTCGCGTTGGTTCCGGCAGCCGAGCGTGATGTCAAGACGGTCGAGTTCGAACGGCGGCTGGCGCCCCGCCTCAGCCAGATAGCCGACGCGCGCGTGACCGTTTCTTCCGCGGGCGGCGGGGGCGGCTTCGGCGGGCGGCCGATCTCGATCATGCTTTCGGGCAGCGACCCGGACCTGCTGGACCAAGCCGCGCAAACCCTCATCGAACAGATGCAGGGGGTCGAAGGCGTGGTCGCGCCAAGGCTCGAAGCCGATTTGCAGCGTCCCGAACTGATAATTACCCCGCGCGAAGATTTGGCCGCGCAGCTGGGGGTGACCACCGCCGCGCTGAGCAGTGCGATTCGCATCGCCACATTGGGCGAGATCGACCAGAACGCCGCCAAATTTTCGCTTTCCGACCGCCAGATCCCCATCCGCGTGATCCTGCCGCGCGAATCGCGCCAGGATCTGACCACGATCGAGAACTTGCCCGTACAGACCGCCACCGGCGGCTCGGTACCGCTTAAGCGCGTCGCCGAGATCAGTTTCGGCGCGGGACCAACGCAGATCCAGCGCTATAATCAGGCGCGCCGGGTTTTCATCAGCGCCGATTTGACCGAAGGGACGGTCAAGGGTCCGGTGATGGAGCAGATCAACAAGCTGCCGATCATGACCAACCTGCCGCAAGGCGTATCCAACGCCCCCTTCGGCGAGGACAAGTTCCAGGTGGAGATGATCAACAGCTTTGCCATCGCGGTGATCAGCGGCATTCTGCTGGTTTTCGCCGTTCTGGTGCTGCTTTATCACCGCTTCGTCTCGCCGTTGGTGAACATGACTTCGCTGCTGCTCGCCCCGCTCGGCGGGCTGCTGGCGCTGATGATCATCGGGCAGCCGATATCGATGCCGGTCTATATCGGCATGCTGATGCTGCTCGGTATCGTCGCCAAGAACTCGATCCTCCTGATCGATTTCGCGATAGAGGAGATGGCCCGCGGCACGCCCAGGCTTGAGGCGATCATCGAGGCCGGCCACAAACGGGCCCAGCCGATCGTCATGACCACCGTCGCGATGACGGCGGGGATGATACCCACGGCGATTTCGATATCGGGTGACGGAGCATGGCGCGCGCCGATGGGGACCACGGTGATCGGCGGGCTGATCCTCTCGACCGTGCTGACGCTGGTGCTGATCCCGGCGGGCTTCAGCCTGGCCGACGGCTTCGAGAAGAAAATCGGTCCGTGGCTGCGAACCCGGTTTTTGACGTATCGTCCAGGCGACGAAGCACGCCCGAGGGTGGACCCGCACAGCGATCCGGAGCCGGAACCTGCTGAATAGGGATGTGACCAAGGGGCCCCTGCTCCGCTCGATTCCCGGGGTGCTGGGTGGCCAGGAGCTGACACCCGATCGCGCGCGCGCCATGCGGCGCACCGCCACCGGCCTGCTCGTGCTGATGGCGGGGGTCTTCGTTCTTTCGGGGCGCTATCTCGAAATGCATCCGGCGTGGGGTTATGTCCACGCGTTCGCCGAGGCCGCGATGGTCGGCGGCCTCGCCGACTGGTTCGCGGTAACCGCGCTGTTTCGCCGTCCCCTTGGCCTGCCGATTCCGCACACCGCGATAATCCCGGAAAACAAGGATCGCATCGCCGACACCATGGCGCAATTCCTGCGCGACAATTTCCTTATCCCCGCGGTCGTCGCGCGGCGGATGCGCGA
>JBBSMH010000113.1:0-6969 GCA_038233275.1 Sphingomonadales bacterium
CGACCGCCGCGCCATGGGCAGCCGCGAGCACCTTGACCGCAGCGGGCGAGACATTCGTTTCGCTGGAGGCGGCATCGCACCAAAGGGCGAAAACGCGGCCTCCACGGTTATTGTAGTGATGCAGGTCCGGAAGATGACCTGAGACCGTGAAGGCCGGTCCATTCGTCGGCCCGCGATCCATGATGGCAGTGATGAATACCTGTGATTTGCCGAAGCCGGTCCACAACCCCGGATTGGGACGGTTTATCAATCGCTTGTCAGGAATTATCCACTGTCGATCAAATGATCTGAAACCATAACGAATGGCAGGCCGGTGCTTCAACGCCTCCTTGGCCTGCAAGGCAAACTGCGGTTCGTCGCTATGTTGATGTTCGATCCCGAATTCAATCGAGGATAGTTCTTCGTGGTGGCCCGGCAGCCCTTTCTTTTCGGGCTTTTCAACGGTCCGGTCCCCGCCCTCGTGAGGGTGAACAAGCGTCGCTCTTTGACTGTCATCCTTTTCGCCGACCAATGCCTGCCAGCGATTCTCCAGTGTCTGGGCATCGGGTGCGATCACCCATGTCCGCCCCGGCATCACGCCGGAACCGACATCGCCGATCACGCCATCGAGTGGCCAGAAATCCGCCCAGCTACCTCCGCGTGCCGGCAGGAAGGGCGCGGGCCAGTTGGGCGAACATTCCGCCCAGTCCTTGGTATCGAGCGATAGCGTACCGAGTTCGGCGAACTTGGCCGTGCGCGGTCCCGTGGTGAGCGCACGGTAGCGCACCATGGCAGGCGTGCTCTCGTCCGTATCCGGCGAACGCGAGGCCAGCACGATGCAGACCGGCTGCTGTACGTCCTGGAAAATGCGTGTCGCGACCTCGGGCTGATGGCCCTCGGGCGAACAGTCGATCACCCAAATCTCGTCGCACTTGGCGCGCAGGTCTGCGCGCATCTTCTGAAAACCGGGGCCGTTCAGGAACCCCGCCACGGTGATGTAGCAGACGATGCCATCCTGTTCGCCGCCTGAACCCCCGCCCTGTTCAAACACTTTCCACGCCGCCCAGCGCCAGAAATAGACGTAGAGGTTCCGTAGGTGCTTGGTGTGCGCGCCCACGCCCCAGTCGGCGGGCGGCTGCCAGTCGTCGAGCTTGGCCGCCTCGTTCGCACTGCCGCTCTCGATCCACGCGCCCTTGCCGTTCGCTTTGTCCTTATAGGGCGGGTTACCGATGACGACGGTGATTGGCGCTTCGCGCTTCACCTTGGCGGCAGCAAGTCGGGATTTCGAGATTTCCTTGTAGATGCCCTGCCCGGTTTCCTTGTCTGCAAACGGATCTGCGAGCGTGTCGGTGACGAACAGTTGCGGGGTGCCGCTCGCCCCCAGCGTCTGCATTTCCGCCAGCAGCCGCAATTGCGCCACTGCATAGGGGCCGAATTGCAACTCGAAGCCGTAGAGCCGTAACGCCGCCTCGGTAATCGCGCCGCCCACCGCGCCTGCCGTATCGAAATGCTCCACCGTCTCGGCTATGTTGTGCAAGATCGCGAGCGGGAAGGTGCCCGAGCCCACGGCCGGATCGGCGATATGAACCTTGGGGTCTGCAAGTCCGCGTGCCAGCCCATAGCGGCCCGGTGCCTTCAACGCCTCGTCGGTCAGGCGCACCATCGCCTTCACCACTTCGGGCGGGGTGTAATAGGATCCCGTCTTGCGCCGCAGCGCCTTGTCATAGACGTGTAGGAAATTCTCGTAGAAGTTGATCCACGCCTCGGCATCGCCCTTCGACACCTTGGCCCACGATACCGCGTCGAGCACGCGCGCGAGCGTCTTCAGCGCAGGGCTGTTGCGAAGCGTCTGTTCGGTCAGCAGCCGAAGCGCAGTGCCGATCAGGGTGGCCGACTGGCTCAGTTCCTTCGCTGCGTCGTCCAGGTCGGGGGTGAGCGCGATGTCTTTCGAGCGCGCCATCAGCAGACCGAAGGTGACCGCCTGAGCATAGCCATCGGCAAAGGTGGGATCGTCGGCATCGGGGAACAGCAGCGTGCGCCAGTCCTCTTTCAGGCTGGCGAGCGCGGCATTGTCCTGCTCCAGCTGTTCGAGCACCTCGTCCCGCAGGAAGCGGCACAGCCGGGCGGCCGTTTCCGCAAGCTGCGCTGGATTTTTCGGCGCAATCGGTTCCCATGACAGAAAATCGGAGATGAGCGGCAGTAGCGTGGAAGGTGCGGCAAGCTTGTTGCCCGATATTTCGACATCGCCGTCCAACCGGACCAGCGGCCTTTCGCGCTCGCCATTGCGGTAGAGGCCAAAATTGTTGCCGTCGGTGTAGAGCAGGTTGGGCAGTGACTTCAGCCTCTCCCACTGTTCCTTGTCGTGCTTGTCCGAAAAATGGCGCGGATCGGCCCCCTTGCCCGGTGCCTTGACTTCGATAAAGCCGATCAAGGCATTGTGGACCGACACTGCATAATCGGGTCGCGTGCGCAGGTCCGCCAGCGATTTTTCGCCAGTAAGGGTCAGCACGCCCTTTGCTTTGCCCGTTGCTTCGGAAAGACCGTGCAGCAGATTTTCCAGCGGACCGCGCAATTGGTCTTCCGGCTGCCCGCCGCCCGCCAGCTTCGGCTTTACCGCAGCCCCGAATTCGCCCACAAGTTTCTGCACAGTCACGGCTTGAGTCATGCCCCCGGTCTCGAATACCACTCTGGTATCGAGCCTGCCGGACAATGCAAATGCCCGTACGGCCGAACAGGATGGTTATGGTCGATAATTCAACAGCCTCGGGTCAGCTAGGCTTCGGCTTCGCCGATGACACTCCGGTCGTCAGCTGGGAGCCCGATCCCGACGAGGTGCGCGAGGATGCGCAGGCGATTCTCACTTCGGCGCGCGCGGTGACGGCGGAGAATCTGTGGGACACGCGAACCTATCGCTACAACAAGGTCGTGTTCCCGCAGATGACGCGCTGGCTGCCCGATGATGAGCGGGACCAGCTGTGCTTCGAATTCTTCCGCGAGCTGGAGCGGATCGAAGACCTGATGGCCGCCTGATTTTCCTACACGCCGCGCGCCTGCTGGCTTCGCCACCGGCTCTTTCACAGCTTGAAGATCGAGAACAGGCGGTGCTGCGCGCTGGGGCAAGGGTCTGCGCGAAGCGACGCTTTGGCGGCGCAAGGCGACATTCGGGGCCTCCAAAGCAACGGTCTGCGGCCCGAGGTTACGCCTTTTCGCGCAAGGCGACCCTTTTGCCCCCTGGACAGTGTAACATCCGGTCCATGTCTTCCTGCCGCGCGGGCCGAAATGCGGCAGGGGGCGGGGGCGAATCGGGGTCCGCTAGGCCTCCGCCCGCGCCGCGAACTCCTCGCGCAGCTCGCGCTTGTAGAGCTTGCCATTGGCCTCGCGCGGGAGATCGGGGCGGAAGTGGAACTCGCGCGGCAGCTTGATGCGCGAGAGCTCGGGCGCGAGGAAGGCGCGCAGCTCCGCCTCCAGCTGGTCCCCCGCCTCCTCCATATCGACCGGCTGGACCACCGCGACCACCTTCTCCCCTAGGTCCGGATCGGGCGCGCCGATGACCGCCGCGTCCATCACCCTGGGGTGGGTAACCAGCAGGTTCTCGATCTCCTGCGGGTAGATGTTGACCCCGCCGGAGATGATCATGTGGCTCGCCCGGTCGGTCAGATAGAGAAAGCCGTCCTCGTCCAGATGGCCGATGTCGCCCAGCGTCATCCAGCCGGAAGGGTGCATCGCCTGGGCGGTCTTTTCCGGGTCATTGTGATAGGTCGGCAGGATGTCGTTCTCGAAATAGACCAGCCCGTCCTCGCTTGGCGGCAGCTCTTCCCCATCCGGGCCGCAGATGTGGAGCTTGCCATGGATCGCGCGGCCCACGCTGCCCGGATGGTCGAGCCAGTCGGCGGCGCGGATCAGCGTCATCCCGATGCCTTCGGAGCCCGCGTAATACTCGCTGATGATCGGCCCCCACCATTCGATCATCGCCCGCTTCACCGGCACCGGGCAGGGCGCTGCGGCGTGGAGCGCGCGGGCGTGGCTGGAGAGATCGTGGCGGGTGCGCGCCTCCACCGGCAGCTTGAGCATACGCACGAAATGGGTCGGCACCCACTGGCTGTCGGTGACGCGATATCGCTCGATCGCGGCAAGCGCGGCTTGGGGCTCGAACTTCTCCATCATCACCACCGTCCCGCCCAGGCGGTGAACGGTGGAGGACCAGCCGATGGGCGCGGCGTGATATAGCGGAGCGGGGGAGAGATAGACCATGCTGCCATCCGCCGGCATCCCTGCGCCCATCACCGCGAGACCCATCAGCGGGTTGGGCGCCAGCGGATCGCGATCGGCGGGGGGAGCGGGGCGGATGCCCTTGGGCCGGCCGGTGGTGCCCGAGCTGTACAGCATGACCATCCCGGCGCGCTGGTCCGCGATCGGCTCGGCGGGCTGCGCGCTCATCGCGCGGGCGAAGTCCTCTTCGCCGTCGCCTTCCATCACTAGCAAGGGGAGATCGGGGCATTTCTCGCGGACGCCGCCCAGCACATCGTCGAAATGTCGCGAGGTGATCAGCAGCTTCGCCCCGCTGTCCTGGATGATGTAGGCGATTTCCGCCGCTGTCAGTCGGGTGGAGACCGGCACCAGCATCGTTCCCGCGCGCTGCGAGCCCCAGATCAGCGGATAATACTCGATTCGGTTCTCCAGCAGGACCGCGAAAGGATCCCCATGTCCGAAGCCGCGCGCGCGCAAGTGCTGAGCGAAACGATTGGCGGCATCGTCCATCTCGCCATAGGTCATGGTCTTGCCGCTGCCCGCCATGATCACGGCGGGATGCCGGGGGCGGGTTTGCGCATGCGCGATAGGGTGCATCTTCGGTCTCTCCGGACGCCGGGCAGCGCCGCTTGCGTCGTCCCGTTTCGGTTCGAAACCTACCGCTCGTTCGAGAGCGGGCAAGAAAAAAGGCGCCGGGTCGCCCCGCCGCCTTTGTTTCGTCAGCCTGTCGCCCGGCTCAATCGCCCCCGCGACCACCCTCGCCTGCCAGCGCGAGCGCGGGCGCATTGCCGTGATCGTGCAAATAGGGAACCGGGTTCACCGCCTGGCCCGCCACGCGGACTTCGTAATGCAGATGCGGCCCGGTCGAGCGGCCGGTCGAGCCGACATAGCCGATGATCTCGCCCTTGCGCACCCGCTCGCCTTCGGCAACCGCAAGGCGCGACATGTGGGCATAGCGTGTTTCGAGCTCTGCGCCGTGATCGATCTGGACATAGAGCCCGTAGCTGGAAAACCAGTCGGCGCGGCCCACGATACCGTCCGCCGTGGCGTAGATCGGCGTGCCCGTGGGGGCCGCCAGATCGATACCCTGGTGATTGGCGCGGCGGCGCAGCAGCGGATGATCGCGCATGCCGTAGTCGCTGGTCATCCGCGCGCCGTCGAGCGGCATGCGCGAAGGGACTGAAACCGAAGCCGAAGCCGAAACGAGACTGCGCCCTTGGTCGAGCGCTTCCCAGCTGGCGAACAGCTGCTGGAACTGGCGATCATTGCCCTGCGCATTGACGGGGTTGCCCGCCACCGGCGCCTGCGTGGCAGGAACCAGCGCGTTTTCTTCAGCCTGCGCCGGCGCCGCGGCAATTACCAATAACCCGGCAATCGCGCATGCAATCGACCTGGCTTTCGTCAAGCTATCGAACATAAAAGACCCGTCCAAGTTTTCCGCGGCTCCCACCGCGGTTTAATCCCAACCGGCACCGCCCCTACCGCGGCAATCCGGCCTCTCCCCGAGCGGCGGGAACCTTTCCACCGCTCTATGCATTGTCGGTTATCCGGGCAAAATCCTAACAAGCAAGCGCAAGATAGAAATCTTGCGTTAAACCGGCTGCATCGCGCGCCGAGTCGTTGAACGGAGCTTTCAGCTGTCCTGAAAAGTGGCGTCTGACGAGATTTTGCCACAATTCCTGCGGTATTTCGCGGCGATACTTGCAGACACGTAGGAAATGCTTGGCGCCAAAGCTTACGTGACGAATCTCGTCGTCAAGGATTCGTTCGAGAATTCTCGCCCCGTTTTCATCCCCTTGGCCCCTTACCCGCGCGATCATGTCCGGGGTCACATCGAGACCGCGCGCCTCCAGCACCATCGGCACGATAGCGAGCCGCGCGGCGACATCATGGGCGGTGTCCGCCGCGGACTGCCACAAGCCGTCGTGTGCGGGCAGAGCGCCGTATCTCGAGCCGAGTGTTTCGAGTTTGCGCGCCAGCAGTGCGAAATGCATGGCTTCGTCAGCTGCGACCGAGAGAAAGTCGCCCACGAACTCCTTTCCCAGTTCCGCGCCGAAGCGCCCCGCCATGTCCAGCGCGAGATCGATTGCGACGAATTCGATATGCGCCAGCGCGTGCCATAGCGCGATCCGGCCCCGCTCCGACCCACCCTTGCTGCGCCTCGGCATGTGCGTGGGCGGCAGGAGTTCGAGCGCCGCGGGCCATTGCGGCCGGTCTGGCATCTCGACGTCGAGGACGAAGGGCAAGCGGCCCAGCCGCCAGTCGCGCGCGACCTTCCGGGCAGCGAAGACCTTCTCGGTTGGCTCGCCTTTCAGCAAGGCCGAGCGTATCGCGAATGCCAGGCTGCGATGGGGTGGCGTCATGCCGATCTGACTGCCTCCAGCACCTCTTCGGCATGCCCCTTGACCCTGACCTTTGGCCATATCCGCACAATTCGCCCCTCTTCATCGACCAGATAGGTCGAACGCACCATCCCCATGAAGGTGCGCCCGTACATCTTCTTCTCGGTCCACACGCCGAGCGCGTCGGAAAGGCCATCCTCTTGGGTATCGCTTGCCAAATCCACAGTGAGGTCATGCTTGGCGATGAAGTTGCGATGCTTCTGCGGCGAATCCTTGCTGATTCCGAGTAGCGCGACACCTGCCTCGTCGAATTGCGGTTTCAGTGCCGAGAAATCCTTCGCCTCCGTAGTGCAGCCCGGCGTATTGTCTTTGGGGTAGAAGAAGAACACCCCCTTCGTGC
>JBBSMH010000114.1:0-6946 GCA_038233275.1 Sphingomonadales bacterium
ACCGCGATCTTGGTAGCGGCTATGGCTTGCGGTTGCTGTTTGAAAAGATCGGTCTCGTTCTGGGAGGCCTTCGAGGGACGCAGGATCGTCTTGCTGAAGACCTGGCCTGTCCGCCCTTCCGCCAACAGGTCACCGAGAAGTTCGGCTACCGAAACCAGTCCCCCGCCGTTATAACGCAGGTCCAGGATGACCTTGTCGATACCCTGGCTGCGGAATTGCTCGAACGCTGCGCGCAATTGGGGGCCGGCATCTGCGACAATGAAGGTGCGAAGGTTGATGTATCCGACGTTCTCCGTCCCGTCGTTGAGGATCTTGACGCCGTATCGGTCCGAAACCGGATCGAGCGAGAATTCGGCCTTGGCTACCGTTACTGTCACCTCTGGAGCGCCTACCGGTTTGAACCGCAGACTGCGCGACAGTCCGGGCTGGGACGGCCCAAGCGCGTTCACCACCGCTTGCGGACCGCCCGAGCTCATCAGCGAGGACACGCTCACCCCGTCGATCGCCAGCAATTCGGTGCCGCGATCAATGCCCACGGCAAAACCCGGCGCGTTTTCGAATGCTTCGAGCACGAATACGCGGTTGGCGCTGGTGTCATAGCCCAGCCGGATGCCAAAACCGGCGCTGGAGCCGTTCTGGATGAGTTCGTTCTCCTCTTCGATCGAGGTGATGAAGGTAAAGAACCGGTCCTTTCTCTGCGCGCGGGCGGGCGCGACGAGCGCATCGATATAATCCTGGAGGTCGGAATATGCCGCCTTGTTCACGTTCGTGGCCAGCAGGTCGGGGAACAGATACCACTCGTTTAGCACGTCGAGCACGAAATCCTGTCGCGAGGATAGCGAACAGGTGTTTCCGCCGCCGGTCCCGCTCGAGGTGGTGGTAATCGCGCCCGAGCTCGTGCTCGAATTGCCGCCTCCTCCACAAGAGGCGAGCGAGATGGCCAGTATGGACGAGAGGATGGTGCGACCCGTTTTCATGCTTCGATGCTCTCCAAAGAGTGGGCGCCAAGCCCGGGCCGGATATGCGGCGAAGGTTGCTTAACATGGCCTGAGCGGATTTTTCCACTCCGTTTGAGGGCCAAGCGGCTACTTTTCCGGCAAATTGAGGGCCATTCGGGGGAAAAATGTGCAAATTTATGCTTGGCGGCATAGCGAAACCCAATCGGGGAGCGCATGATTGCACCATGACGGTCGAGAATTTGAAATGAGCGAAGAACTGCCGGACTGGCTACAGGGGGCTGTGGGCGGTGGCCATGTCGCCGCGCTGCCTACGGTCGCGCGTCTCGGTTCCGAACGTGCGCTCGACCGATCGGGCTTTTCGCTTGGCAGCCCGGCCTTCAAGCATGGGGGCGAGCTCGACCCCAGCTTTACCGCTTGCGAGGAAGACGCGGTCGCGCCGCCCCTCGAATGGACGGCCCCGCCTCCAGGTTCACAGGAATTGGTGTTGATTGTGGAGGACATCGATCACAGCGGTGGGAAGCCGCAGCTCCACTGGCTGGTTTGGGGCTTCGCGCCGCAGCGGGGCAAGCTGATGGAAGGGGAGGTGCCGCCGCGCACGGGGAAGAACGGCAAAGGCAATTCGGAATGGCTTTTGCCCGACCCGCCGTTGGGCGAACAGCACCGATATCTGTTCCAGCTGTTCGCTCTCGAACTGCCGCTCACGCTGATGCCGGGGGCTTCCTATGACGAGCTTGTCGCATCGATGGAGGGGTATGTAACTGCATGCGCGGTGCTGGCCGCGAGGTTCGAGGGACACGAGGTCACGGAGTGGGAACCCGACGCGGAATGGGAAGAGAATTGAAGACCGCCGGGGGGCGCTTTGCCCGCCGGATTTGTAAGCAGGCCTGACAAGGAAAGGAAATCTATCATGGCTGGCAAGAACAACGCACTGCAAAAGCCCGTAAATCTTACTCCTGAGCTGGAAAATGTCATCGGCAAGGGTCCGATAACCCGCGCCCAGGTAACGTCCAAGGTGTGGGATTACATCAAGGCCAACAACCTTCAGGATTCGAAGGACCGGCGGATGATCAACCCCGACGCGAAACTTGGCGCGGTGATCGGCAATAGCCAGATCTCCATGTTCAAGATGACTGCAGCGGTGTCGAAGCACCTCAGCTGATCAGGGATTTCGGCGGCGGAACGGCCAGTCCGTGACGCCGCCGACCCACAGCGCCAACCATACGATAAGCGGCTGCGCCAACATGCGCGGCACGTGGTAGGCGATCCCCCAACCGCCATCGTCCCGCGCCATGTCGAGCAGGAAATGGTTGATATTGGCGGGAAAGACGCAAATCGCGTAGAGCGCCAGACCGATTGCGCCAATCGTTCTCAAAGCCACCGACCATGGCTGCAGCAGCGCCACTGCCCCCATAAGCTCGGCAATTCCCGTCCAGAACACCACGTCTTCGGCATGGGGAACCCAATCCGGGACGATCCCGACGAAGGGTTGAGGCGCAGCGAGATGCAGATAGCCCGCCACGGCGTAGAACAGGCCAAGCGTCAACCTCAGAACCTTGCGGATCGAAAAGCCCTCCCGCCCGTGCCCGTTCCGGAATTGCGGATCGCATCGGGTGTGCCCTCTAGGGGGCAAGCATGCGCCCGGTATTTTGCCCTCTTGCTTCGCTATAATGGTTTTGCTCCTGTTGCAGTTAGACCATAGGCTCGCTCGCCAGGGAGAAGATAGATGAGATACGCCGCCACCTTCACCGCGCTCGCTTTCGCGGTTGCGCCCCTCGCCGCCCAGGACCGCTCACCTGAGGCGATCGCAAGCGCTGCGCTGGAAGCGGCGCCGGTATGGGACGGGCATAATGACGTCCCGATCCAGTTGCGGGGGCGCTTCGGCAATGTGATCGCCGAGTTCGACTTCCGTGACACGCTCGACACCGGCGATGCCGCGAACGGCCGCGTGATGCATACCGACCTTGCCCGCCTGGATCGGGGTAGAGTGGGGGCGCAGTTCTGGTCGGTCTATGTCAGCGCGGGTTTGCCCGAGCCCGAGGCGGTCCAGGCCACGTTGGAGCAGATCGACGTCACCAAGCGCCTAATCGCGCGTTACCCGGACGAATTGGAACTTGCCCTTACGTCGACGGATGTCGAGCGAAGCATGGCGGACGGCCGGATCGCTTCGCTGATCGGGATGGAAGGCGGGCATTCGATCGGCTCGAGCCTGGCGGTCCTGCGCCAGATGTATGATTTGGGCGCGCGTTACATGACCCTGACGCACGGAAAGACCCTGAGCTGGGCCGACAGCGCGACCGATGCCCCGCGGCACGATGGACTCAACCAGTTCGGTATGGACGTGGTGCGCGAAATGAACCGCATCGGCATGCTGGTCGATCTCAGTCATGTCAGCGAAGCGACAATGCACGATGCGCTCGATGTGGCGCGTGCGCCGGTGATCTTCAGTCATTCGGGCGCGCGCGCGGTGACGGGGCATTTGCGCAACGTGCCCGACAGCGTGCTCGAGCGTCTACCGCAAAATGGCGGGATCGTGATGGTCGTGGCGCTACCCTGGTTCATCAACGAGGATTTGCGCAATCATGCCGCCAACCGGCAAGGGGAAGAGGCGCGGTTGAAAGCGCTGTTGCCCGGCCTGCCCGACGAGTTGGAAGCGCGGTTGGCCCGCTGGGACGCCGCCAATCCGCCCCCGGTTTCCACAATAGGCGACATGGCGGATCATATCGACCACATCCGCAAGATCGCGGGGATCGAGCATATCGGCATCGGTGGAGACTATGACGGCATGCCCTCGGGACCGGCCGGGATGGAGGACGTGGCCGGCTATCCGGCGTTGTTCATCGAGCTGGCGCGACGCGGCTATTCGCAGTCGGACCTTGAGCGCATTAGCTCGCGCAACATGATGCGGGTGATGAAGGCAGCCGAAGCCTATTCTGCTGGCCAATCAACAGCCGACCCGATCGAATATCGCGCCGGGGAGCCGCGAGAGGAGGTGGAGTAGCGATTGTTAATCCCGGCGTCTTCCGTCGTCGCCTTCGAGCCGACTCAGGACCCGGACGAAGAACGCCGTCGACCAGCCGAGCAGGATTACGCCGAGCACCCCTTCGAGTGCGGCGACCATTCGCCATTGTTGATCAATCGACGCATCCGAATAGCCGATCGTCGCATAGCTGATCGTCGAGAAATAGAGCGCCTCGCTGAAGGAATGCAGCGCTCCGAGATAGTCATAGAGGAAAGCGAACAGCCAGATCTCGACAAAATGAAGGACGATCAATGCAAAGACCGCGAGCAGCGTGAAAATTGCGCCGATCAGCGACAGGGGCTGGAGGTCTTCGAATCGCCGGCGCATCGAATCCCTCGAGACGAACCGGTGAATGGTAAACAGTCCTACGCCATGGACAATCACGCACAGCGCGATCATTCCCGCGCCTATCGCAAGCTGCTCGTTGAAGGTGGCCGAGATGACCTGTGCGTTATCGTCGAGGGTGTGCATGACTTCCGATCACGATGACTACCCGAATGCGGACCCGAATGCGGACGTAGGCGAGGATCTGGCCTGAGCCGCTAGACGGTATGCAATTTGCAGGCTGTTCCAGGCTTACTTCTCAATCGTCATCGTCCGCCCGATCGGGGAGATCGCCGCGATCGGTGGAGGCGAATTCCTCCAACTCGCTCTCGGACATCGAATCATACATCTGCTTGGAAGCTCCCTGAAGCTCACCTACTTCCGTCTCGCCGCGTTTGGCGGACAGGGCCGCTCCCGCCGCTTTTTGCTGTGCTTTCGATTTGGCTGGCATCGGTTCATCTCCTCTGTTTCTTTGCCGGCCGCGCGCCGCCGCGTCACCGGAACAGTCGAGATGGAGAGTCAAACCGTGAGGCGACCTCTCGTTCCTAATTCTCTATGGTTTCGAGCGGGGTGTCGACCGCTTCCTCTTCAGCGCCTTCGATTTGGTCGAATTCCTCGAAGACGATCGAATCGGTCGAATCACCCTCGTTTCGGGCCTCCGACTCCAGCCTACCGCTCACCGTCGCCTCTTCTTCGACATCGCCCTGCATCATCGCGGGGATGATCCAGATTACCGACAGGAGAACAATCGCCAGCAATGTGCCGAAGACCAAGACCCAGCGCACGACGCCTTCCTTCGAGCCGCCGCTGGCTTCGGTCTCGTCGATGTGAACTTCTTCGCCTTCGGTATGCATGGGTTTCTACCTCCCTGATTGGCCTTATCAACGGGCTGCGGCAGACGATGTTCCTGCGGTTCAGTCGCGCAACAGCTCGTTGATTCCGGTCTTTTCCCGGGTGCGGGCATCGACAGTTTTCACAATCACCGCGCAGGCGAGAGCGGGGCCTCCTTTAGGGTCAGGCAAAGTGCCCGGAACCACCACCGAAAAGGGCGGAATGTGCCCTCGGATCACTTCTCCGCTGTCGCGATAGACGATCTTGGTGGATTGGGTGATAAACACACCCATTGCCACCACGCACCCTCCGCCCACGATGATGCCCTCGACGATTTCGCTGCGAGCGCCGATGAAGCAATTGTCGCCGATTATCGTCGGGTTGGCTTGCATCGGTTCGAGGACGCCGCCGATTCCGGTTCCGGCCGAGATATGGCAGTTCTCGCCGATTTGCGCACAGGAACCGATCGAACCCCAGGTATCGACCATCGTGCCCTTGCCGACATGCGCCCCGATATTGACGAAGCTGGGCATGAGCACGCAACCCGGCGCGATATAGGCACCGTGCCGGGCGATCGCCCCGGGCACGACGCGAAGCCCGGCCTCGCGAAAGCGCATCTCGTCCCAACCGGCGAACTTGCTTTCGACCTTGTCGTAGGCCGGATGTCCTGCGCTACCGCCCTCGATTACCCGGTTGTCGCTTAGGCGGAAGGACAGCAGAACAGCCTTTTTCAGCCATTGGTTCACCCGCCAGCCGCCCTCGCCATCAGGCTCGGCAACGCGCGCTTCCCCACTGTCCAGAAGGTTGATTGCCCCTTCGACATCGCGGCGGAGCTCGTGACTCTCGCTCCCTATCGAAGATCGATCGTCCCAGGCCTGTTCGATTCGACGGGCTAATTCGCTACTCATTCGGGCTCCGCATACGAGGGATGGTCGTACGCTCGGCTGTTAGGGGGATGGTGGAGCTCGGGCAAGCACGCGTCCGTAGGATACCCCGCCCATGCACCCGATGTTAAGCATCGGGCCAGCTTAGCGCGCTACACTGCCTTCCGGACAAAGGGACGCATATGACTGCTCAAAAGACAGTGCCGCTGAAAATCCGGCTGGCCGGCGCCGCTGCCGCCTTGGGCATTCTAGCCGCATGTGGCGGGGGCGGAGGGACGGTGCGCTCGACGCCCCAACCACAGCCTACGCCCACTCCTACCCCCACTCCCACGCCTACCCCAACACCCACGCCTACTCCCACCACCAGCTTCAATACGCAGGAATTCCGCGATTCGGATGGTCCGGATCAGCACAATGCCGTGGCTGCCTGGCAAGACGGGCATACGGGGAAAAACCAGACGATTGCGATCATCGACACCGGTATCGACAGCGACAGCCCGGAATTCGCCGGTCGTATCCATGCGGATTCGCGCGATGTCGCGGGCACTCGCGGGATCGACCCGATCGACGATCACGGCACAAACGTGGCGCTGGTGGCGGCTGCGGCGCGCAATAATGTGGGAGTGCTCGGTATTGCATTCGATGCTACGCTGCTGGTGCTGCGCGCGGACCGTCCCGGCACCTGCGGCACGGATACGCCGGACGATACCTCGCTGGGCTGCAGCTTCCTCGATGCCGACATCGCCAGGGGTATCGATCAGGCGGTCGCCTCCGGGGCGAGAGTGGTCAACCTCAGTCTGGGGGGTGCCAATCCCGGCACTGCAGTGCGCGATGCTGTCTCGCGCGCCTCGGCAGCGGGGGTCGTGGTTATTGTAGCCGCAGGCAATGATGGCGACGGCAGCGCCGAGGGGGTCGATCCCAACGACCCG
>JBBSMH010000115.1:0-6926 GCA_038233275.1 Sphingomonadales bacterium
CGGCTCGTCGAGAACCAGTAAATTGCTCGCTTTGGCGAATTCGCGGGCGAGCAGCAGCCGCGATTTCTCGCCGCCCGAGAGAATGCCGACCTTGGTATCGACGATGCCCGGATCGAACAGGAAGTCCTTGAGATAGGCCTGCACATGCTTGCGGCTTCCCCGCACGTCCAGCCAGTCGCCGCCCTCTGCCAGGATATCCCGAACGCTCTTGTCAGGGGAAAGCAAGGCGCGCTGCTGGTCGATCATCACGCCCGTGAGATTGGACGCAATGTCCACCTTCCCGCTGTCGGGTTCGAGCTCCCCGGTCAGCATCTCCAGCAGCGTCGTCTTGCCCGTTCCATTGGCGCCGACGATCCCGATCCGGTCACCGCGCTGGATGCGGATCGAGAAGGGTTTGACGATCGCGCGCCCATCATAGCCCTTGGCGATGTTCGCCGCGACGATCACCGATTTGCTCTTGAAATCTTCCTCCGTCGCGAGCTTGAGCCGCGCCGTGCCGCCGGCGGTGAGCATTGCCGCGCGCTGCGCGCGCATTTGCCAAAGCTTTTCGAGCCGGCCCTGGTTGCGCTTGCGCCGCGCGGTCACGCCGCGTTCGAGCCAGTGGGCTTCGAGCTTGAGCCTGGCGTCGAGCTTTTCCGCCGCGCGCGCCTCCTCGGCATAGACCTGCTCTTCCCAGGCTTCGTAGCCACCAAAGCCGATTTCCTTGCGCCGCAACTCGCCGCGATCGAGCCACAGCGTGGCACGCGTCAACCTTTTCAGGAAGGTCCGATCATGGCTGATCGCGACGAAAGCGCCCTTGTAGCGATCGAGCCAGCCTTCGAGCCATTCGATCGCGCCTAGGTCGAGGTGGTTGGTCGGCTCGTCCATCAGCAACAAATCGGGACCCTGCGCCAGGGCGCGGGCGATGGCGGCGCGGCGTCTCTCGCCCCCGCTCGCCCCTGCCACCGGTGTAATCATATCGATGCCGAGCTGCCCCCCGATCGCCTCGACCTCGTGCGGTTGTGGGGCATGCTCGCCCGTCAGCGCCCAGTCCATCAGCGTGGCATGGCCCGAAAGATCGGGGTCCTGTTCAAGCACCACGATCCGCGTGCCGGGCTTGACCTTGCGCTCTCCGCGATCGGCTTCGATGCGGTCGTCGATCAGTCGGAACAGCGTGGTCTTGCCGACCCCATTGCGCCCGATGAGCGCCAACCTGTCGCGTTGGCCGATATGGAGGTCGAGCGGCGCACGCCTTCCGTCATTGGCGGGACCGCCAAACAGCCAGCGTCCGCCCTGCTGCAGGGCGATGCCTTCGAGGCCGAGGATGGGTGGTTGCGCCATGGGAGGCGCGAGGTAAGCGCGCGCGCGCTTCGCCGCAAGCGGGCAGGCGTCAGCGGGCCGCCTTTTGCTCCTCCACCATCCGCGCGACGTCCGCGAGGAGCGCAGGGGCGTCGTAGACAATGCCGTCCTTGATCGTCCAGCGCACGCCGCCCACCGTTTCGACTTCGTTGGTCTCGCGGTTCAGCCGCCGGTGGCCGGTGCCGTAGAGCACCTTGAGATTAGCCAGCGGGTTTTCGGGCACGAGCACCAGATCGGCCAGTTTGCCCACGCGAATCGCGCCGAACGGGGGTTCTTCGCCCTTGGGTTCGTAAATCTCCTGCGCGCCGCTCCAGGTCGCCGCGCGGATCACTTCGAGCGGGGTCAGTCCCGTCTCGCGCAGCATTTCCAGCTCGCCGATATAGGCAAACCCCCAGGTCTGGTAGATATAGCCCGGGTCCGACCCGGCAGTGACCCGCCCACCCTTGCGATGGAAATTCCGCGTCAGGTCGAACCAGTGGCGGTAAAAGCGCCGCCAGGCGACTTCGTCTTCGGTGGACCAGTCATGGTAATAGCTACCGTGATTGGTCAGGCTCGGTGAATAGAAATCCATCAGCGATGGCAGCGTGTATTTCTCGTGCCACTCGCGCGTGCGCGCGGCCATCACATCGCGGCTGGCGGCGTAGATGTTGAAGGTCGGACTGAGGGTGATGCCGCTCTCGACCAGGAAATCGACGTATTCCTCCCACTCCTCGCTGCCGGGTTCGACGATCTGATCGGCGAGCCTTGCCACCCAGGCAAAGCGCGATTGTTCGTCGAGGTAATTGTAATCGGTCGGGTAAACCGGCAGCGCGCTGTCACGCAGCAGGCTTTCAAAATGGCCGTAGAAATGCGTTGCGCCGTCCAGCCCCAATTCGGCTGCGCGCCGCACATTGACCTCCGCGACGCCAAGCTGGGCGAGGTGTCCGACCGTGCCCAGACCCTGCTCTTCCGCTTCGTCGAGCGCGGCTTCGAGAATCAGGGGCGGCGTGGCGAAGAACTTTATCCCGTCGTAGCCCTGCTGCTTCGCCCAGCGCACCCATTGGCGTGCCTTGGCGGGGGACCCGATCGGCCCCGCGTCCCATTTGTCGCCGAACACGGCGTAGGGGACGAGGCGCGGCGCGACGATGGAATTCGCCCGGCTGCGGGCGGCATCGCTCAAGTCGGGTCCATCGCCGAAATAGAAGGACACGCCGCGCACGGTCGTGACACCGTGGGCGAGCCAGAGCTTGTAGCCGTAGGAGGGCTGGGCGGCCTTGTCCGGATCGCCATTATGACCGTGCGTGTCGACGAAGCCGGGAAGCATGTACATGCCGCTCGCGTCGATGACGCGGTCTGCCCCGGCGATGGCGGTGGCGGGCGCGCCGCCCGGATACACCGCGGAAATCCGATTGCCCTCGACAACCACGTCGACGGGGCCGAGCGGGGGCGCGCCCGTGCCGTCGATCACGGTCGCTCCGCGGATCACCAGCCTGGCGTAGGGCCCTTCGCCTTCGCCGGCCTGGCGGTCCGGCACGCTCTCCAGCGCGGATTGGCCAGCCGCGGCGGTCCCCAGCGCAAGCAGGCAGGCTGCCATCAAGCTACGCAACATCGTCAATTCCCCCCCCTTCGCCCGGAGCCTTAGCGCACCCGTTCACAGGAACAAGCCGGTTCAGCCGTGCGTAATCGCTCGCGAGCCAGCTGTGTCCATTTCAAGGAGATGTTCGATGCTACGTCACGCCCTTCCCTTTGCCGCCGCCCTGGTGATGGGCGCGCCCGCCGCCGCTGCCGAGGTGCAGATTTCGAGTCAGGGTCCGGTGATCGAGCTGCAGGTTTCGCAGCAGGTGCTGGGGGAGCCCGACAAGGCGATGGTAGGCGCCGGGGTCACCACGAGGGCTTCGACTGCAGTGGAAGCGATGCGGCTCAACGCGATCGAGATGGAGAAGGTACTTACCCGCCTAAAGCAGCTCGGAGTTCCCGACGAGCGAGTGCAGACTTCCGGGATCACGCTCAACCCCCAGTACAATTACCGCGACAACAACCTCCCGCCGCAATTCCTGGGTTATGACGCGAGCAACACGGTCTCGATCGAATTGCGCGACCTCGAGCGGGTCGGGCCGGTGCTCGATGCGCTGGTCGCTGCCGGAGCGACTAATCTCAGCGGCCCGGTGTGGGGCATCGTCGACGATGATCCGCAGCGCTCGCAGGCGCGGGCCGAGGCGTTCCGTGCTGCCTCCGCGCAAGCCGAAGAGTATGCTCGCATGTCGGGCTACTCCGGCATGCGCTTGCTCGCGGTCGAGGAGCAACTCGGCTTCCAGAGGCCGATGATGGAAGTGCAGGACGCAGCGGCCATCAGGGTGACGGGCTCGCGCACACCGACCCGCCCGGGCCAGGTGGCGACACAGGTTGCCCTGACGGTGAAATACGAGCTGACCCGCTAAGGGACACCCCGCCTGAACGCTGCCGCGCGACAACATTCACACCTTGTTCAATGCCCCCTGCCTAGGCAGGTCGGCGTTATGAAACGCTTTCTGATCCCTTTTCTGGCCGCGAGCCTCGCCGCGCCCGCCTTCACGGCGGCGCCGGCGATTGCCGAGCAGCCGCGCACAGATCAGGGCGAGGCGCGCAAGGAAATGCGTGCCGGCAACATCCTGCGCTCGCGCGAGATCGAGGCACGCGTGCTCCCGACGATGCGCGATGCGGAATATCTCGGCTTTGCTTACGATCCGGTCGCCATGGCCTATCGTCTCAAGTTTATCCGGGATAGGAAGCTGTTGTTCGTCGATGTCGATGCCCGCAGCGGCAAGATCCTCAAACGCAGCTGGTAATCAGCCGGATCGTGTTCGCACGCCAGCGAAACCCTGTTCATGTTGGCGCGTTCATGTAGATGAACAAGACCAACTCCAAAACCGGGGAACAGGGTACCATGAGGATTTTGATCGTCGAAGACGAGCCCACGCTGGGCCAGCAACTCAAGACGACGCTCGAACAGAACGGCTATGCGGTCGATCTCTCCCCCGACGGCGAGGACGGGCATTTTCTCGGTTCGACCGAGAATTACGATGCCGTCATCCTCGATCTCGGACTGCCGGAGATAGACGGGCTCACCGTGCTGCAGATGTGGCGCAAGGAGGGGCGCAAGTTCCCCGTCTTGGTGCTGACCGCGCGCGACAGCTGGAGCGACAAGGTTGCCGGGCTGGACGCGGGCGCGGACGATTATCTCGCCAAGCCATTCCAGACCGAGGAATTGATCGCGCGGCTTCGCGCGCTGATCCGCCGCGCCTCTGGCAATACTTCGGCCGAGCTGACCGCGGGGGATGTCCGCCTCGACACGCGCTCTGGCCGCGTGACGCTCAAGGGCGAGCCGGTCAAGCTGACCGCGCAGGAATACAAACTGCTCAGCTATCTGATGCATCACAAGGGCAAGGTGGTCAGCCGTACCGAGCTGATCGAACATATCTACGACCAGGACTTCGACCGCGATTCGAACACTATCGAGGTTTTCGTGACGCGCATTCGCAAGAAGCTGGGCGCAGACGTGATAACGACCATCCGTGGACTCGGTTACAGCCTCGACGACCCCGCCGACCAGCCCCGCGCCTGATTCCGAAGCGGAAGCCGGTGAGGGTGCGGGTCGTCGTGACGGCTCCTTGCCCGCCGGTGGTTCGGACCCTGGCGGTGCGGTGACGGTGCCGTCGCCCCCTGCCAGGCGCAGCCTTGCCGGGCGCATGATGGCGATCGCCGCAGCATGGATACTCGTGCTGTTGCTGGCGGGTGGCTTCGCGCTCGATCGCACCCTGACGAAACAGATCGAAAACAATTTCGACGATCAGCTAGAATATGTGATGACCGCGCTGATCGGCTCGGCCGAAATTGGACCTGATGGCGAGGTTTTTCTCAACCGGCCACTCGGCGACCAGCGCTTCCTGGAACCCAATTCGGGCCTCTACTGGCAAATCAGCGGCGAGGGGCACGAGGATTTCCCCAGCCGCAGCCTGTGGGATCGCACTCTTGAAGTCTCTCCCGATCATCAGGACGATAAAATCCATATCCGCGATTCGAACATGTTTCCCGCCGAACCGCTGCGCGTGGCGGAACGCTCGATCATCCTGCCGGGCAGCGATACCGAATGGTGGTTCACTGTCGCGGCCAGCCGGGAAGAGCTGGATTTTCAGATCGCGCGCATTCGCTCGATCCTGGTGTGGAGCTTTGCCGTGCTGGGTCTGGGACTGTTCGCGATGGCCTTCCTCCAGAACTGGTTCGGTCTTGGCCCGCTGCGCCGTGTCCGGGCAGCAATCCAGAACTTGCGCACAACCGGCGCGAACCGGATAGAGGAGCCCCTGCCGCTTGAGGTCGAACCGCTGGTCGACGAAATCAATGCCCTTCTCGCGCATACGGAGCGGCAGGCGGAAGAGGCGCGCACCCATGCGGGCAATCTTGCCCATGCGCTCAAGACCCCGCTCACCGTGCTGACCAATGCCGCGACCGCACACGACCCCAAGCTGTCCGACCTCGTTTGTCGCGAAACCCGGGTGATGCAGCGGCATGTCGATCACCATCTCGCCCGCGCGCGCGCCGTGGGGCGGCGGGCTACGGGACAGGCGCGGGCATCGGTGTGGGCGAGCGCGGAATCGGTCCTGCGCGCGGTCACGAGGATTTACGAAAAGACGCGCTTCGATCTCGACGGGAAACGCGAGGCGTTGGTCGCGGTCGAACGTCAGGACCTTGACGAAATCCTCGGCAATCTGATCGAGAACGCGGCGAAATATGGCGGCGGATCGGTCTTCGTGACCGTCGATGCCGAACCGGGCTCATCGGCTTGCATAGTCTGGATCGAGGATGACGGGAGGGGCATTCCTGTGGCCGATCGGACGCATATATTCGACCGCGGCGCGCGGCTCGATACGGGCAAGCCCGGCACCGGGCTGGGGCTGGCGATCGTGCGCGACGTGGCGGAAATCTATGGCGGGAGCGTGGGACTAAGCGAAAGCGAGGACCTGGGCGGGTTGCTGGTGCGGCTGGAGCTTCCGCGACCCGAGGCGGCGGATTAGGGCGGGGATGGGCTTTTCAGCCAAGAAAAGTCGTTGACCAAACCCCCGCCACAAAAAGAAAGGGGCCGCCAAAGCGACCCCTCCCCGAATTACTGCTGAAATCGAAGCCAATCAGGTGCTGACGGGATCCGAATCGAAAGCAAAGATGCCGATGCCGATGGCGAGAATCGCCAGGATGATGATCAGCGAAGAATTGTCTTCATTGCCCAGCTCGCTTTCCGCGGTAACCGGCGCAGCAACGCGCTCGGCAGCAACCGCCTGACCGGCGATCGGCGCAACAGCCAGACTTGCCGCCGAAGCGGCCAGAGCCAGTTTGCCAAATTTCATTTTTATTCCCCTTGGTGAACTTTCGCAGGCCCTCCTAGGCTGGCAGCCCTGAGGACTCAACCCCTTTTGGGCTCGAACGGAAGCAGGACGCCCAATTGCGGCGAACTATGCTGCATTTTGGCAACATCTGCTTTTCTTTTCTCCTTCCCGTCAGCGCCAGGCCCTGCCAAGCGTCAGCTTTTGCGCGTCTTTTCATGGTGCCGGATCACCTCCTCGATGATGAACCGCAAGAAC
>JBBSMH010000116.1:0-6923 GCA_038233275.1 Sphingomonadales bacterium
CTCGACATCGCCCGCCAGGTCCTGGAGGAAGCGCTCGATCCCTCAAACGAGCTGGCCGCTCTGACTGCCGGCGCGGACGGAGCGGGCGGCGTGGCCAGTTTCGTCGGCTTGGCTCGAGAGGATGATGGCAGGGTGACAAGACTCGTGCTCGAGCATCATCCCGTGCTGACGCAGCGCTCGCTCGACGAGATCGCCGCTGCGGCCCTCGAGCGATTTACCGTAGATGCGGTGTCCATCGTCCACCGGGTAGGCAGCATCCCGCCGAACGAGCCCATAGTTTTTGCCGGTGCAGCCGCCCGTCATCGTCGGGACGCTTTCTTCGCGGCGGATTATCTCATGGATATGCTCAAGACCAAGGCGGTATTCTGGAAGCGGGAGGACGGCCCCTCCGGGTTGCGCTGGATCGAACCTCGCGCCGAGGATCTTGCCGACGCCGCTCGCTGGTCTCAATCGAAGACAGCGGAGACCATGACATGAGCGGGATCGACAAAAGCGCTAGCTTCCATCCTCTCAACATCGCAGTCCTCACCGTTTCCGACACGAGGGATGCGAGCACGGATACATCCGGTGATCTGCTCGAAGAGCGGTTGTTGAGCGCAGGGCATTGCCTTGCGGACAGATTCATCGTGAAAGATGAGGTGGTCGCGATCCGGGATCGGGTCGCCGAGTGGATCACCGATCCCGAAATAGACGTCGTCATCTCCACCGGCGGCACGGGCTTTTCTCCCCGCGATGTGACGCCCGAGGCGATACGGCCACTGCTCCTTCGGGAGATGGACGGATTCTCGATCCTCTTTCATCGCGTCAGCTATGGGAGCGTCGGTGTCGCGACCTTGCAATCGCGGGCCCTCGCCGGTCAGGTCGGGGACACCTTCATATTCTGCTTGCCCGGCTCTCCCGGTGCCTGCAGCGACGGCTGGGACGGGATCCTGGCGCTCGAACTGGACAGTCGGCACAAGCCGTGCTCGTTGGCCGGGATGATCCCAAGACTGCGGCACGTCTGCACATGAGCAAGCTCACCCACATCGACGCCGGTGGCCGGGCGAGCATGGTGCATGTCGGTGACAAGCCCGTAACCTCCCGCCGGGCGATCGCGCAGGGTGTCGTTCATTGCACGATCTCGACGCTCGATGCGGTGACCGGCGGCACCGCGCCTAAGGGAGCGGTGATCTCGACCGCAGAACTGGCGGGGGTGATGGCTGCGAAGCGCACGGCAGACCTCATACCACTCTGTCATCCCCTGCCGCTGACCAACGCACAAGTTCGGATCACGATCGACACCTGCCTGCCCGGCTTTCGAATCGAAGCGGAGACCCGGACCGATGGCAAGACAGGGGTTGAGATGGAAGCGCTGACCGCCGTGTCGATCGCTGGCCTCACCCTCTACGACATGTTGAAGGCGATCGACCGGAATATGATGATCGGCGAGATATCCGTGACGGCGAAGGAAGGTGGCAAGAGCGCATGACGGGTCTGACGTCGCTCGACGAGGCTCTCGCAATCATGTTGTCAAACGCCCGTCCCTTACCGCCCGAGACCATTCGTATCGAAGACAGCCATGGGCGCACTCTTGCCGCTCCCGTATTCGCTGCGATCGCTTCGCCCCGTAGCGACAGCTCCGCGATGGACGGTTATGCCGTGCGCAATGCCGATGTTGTCGAACTCCCTGCCCGGCTCGAGATAACCGGCGAAAGTTTTGCGGGGACCGCGCAGCCGCCAGACCTCGGTGTCGGAGAAGCCGTGCAAATATTCACGGGCGCGCCCGTTCCCGATGGGGCTGACAGGGTCGTGATTCAGGAGAACTGCTCGCGCGATGGCGACACCGTCACGGTGCGCGAGTTTGGTCCCGGCCACCATGTAAGAAAAGCCGGTCAGGATTTCGAGGAAGGCCAGGAACTGCTGCCCGCTGGCACACGCCTGACGCCGCGAGCGCTTGTCGCGGCGGCAGGGGCGGATCAGGCTATCGTAAGTGTCGTGCGGCGACCGCGCGTAGCGATCCTCGGCACGGGAGACGAATTGGTTCCTCCGGGGGAGGCGCGTCAACGTCCCGGCACTATACCTGAAAGCATCTCGCTCGCCCTTACCGCAATGGTCGCCGATGCCGGCGGCAGGGTCGTGCGACGAACCCATTCTCCCGACGACATGTCGGTGCTTACCGGCGTGGCCCAAGAGGCGCTCACCGATGCCGATCTCGTGGTCGTGACGGGCGGCGCTTCGGTAGGGGAGCGCGATCATGCGCGGGACATGTTCGGCGATGAGCTCGAAATGCTGTTCAGCAAGGTCGGTATGAAACCGGGCAAGCCGGTATGGCTGGGGCGGCATGGCCGGACCCTGATTCTGGGCCTACCGGGCAATCCTACATCCGCAATTGTGACGGCACGTCTGTTTCTGATGCCCTTGGTGGCCGGGTTGGCTGGGCGATCGCCGAGGAACATGCTGGATTGGCGAACGGGTATCGCCGGAGCGGACTTTCCGGAAAATGGAAGCCGCGAAACCCTGGCCAGGGCCAGATGGTTCGGCGATCAGCTCGTTCCTCTAGATAGTCAGGAGTCGGGCAGCCAGTCTGTTCTGGTCCATGCCGACGCGTTGGTACGAAGGATGATCGACGCACCCGGAATCCTGCCGGGCGAGGCGCTCATCTATCTTGATCTCTGAAGACGACTTCCGCCGCGGGCAAGAATGAGCATTACCACCTTCATGTAAGAAGGAGCTTCGAGCCTGCGATGACCAGGACTACAGCGAGCAATCGCATCAGTGCCCCACGCGATACGATGACTGCCCCCAGTCGCGAGCCTATGAGTCCCCCCGCTGCGACCGCCGCGGCCAGCCATGCCAATCCCGGTGGCAGTTCGCCCAAAGCCGACAAATTGCCTGCCAACCCCGCCAGCGAATTGACGAAGATGAAGGCGGCGGCCACGGCGGCCGTCGTCCGCGGACGGGCCCAGCCCGTGAGCAGCAGCAGCGGTGAGAGGAATATCCCGCCGCCCGTGCCGGTCAGACCAGCGAGCATGCCGAGCGCTCCCCCCGCCGCCATCAGAACGAAGGCATGAGGCGGTCGCCTGACGGGGCGATCGGGTTCCCACGCGAACTGTATGGCTGCGAACAGAAGGAGGAGGCCGACGATCGGCCGATACAGCTCGTCCGGTAATTGCGTCATCCCGCCCAGAAAGGCGAGCGGTATGGCAGGGATGGCCACGGTGAGGAACATCCGCCGGTCGAAATGGCCGGCGCGCCAAAAGTTCGAAAGGGCGATCGCCGATACCACAAGGTTGAGCGCCAGAGCCGTCGGTCGCATCGTCGACGGTGCGACCTCGGCCAAGGCCATGATCGCGAGATAGGCGGACGCACCGCCATGTCCGACCGATGAATAGAGCGTGGCAGCCAATCCCATGGCCACTGCCAGCATGACCAGAGCGGTGGGGTCCATCAGCCCCCGGTCACGCTCATGTGACGAGAGGTGGCAGGACGAGCGAGATCGAAGGCATGCCGTCGCGGTTTACCGGCCAGAAGGTCATCGAGCGCCGCATCGATCGCCGCGGGGCCGCCCTGTCTTAGGATTTCGCGCAGTTCGACCTTCTGCTCATGCCCCAGACAACCGTAGATGGTTCCGGTCGCTGCGATGCGTATGCGATTGCATCCGTCGCAGAAATTGTGGCTCATCGGCGTGATCAGACCGAGGCGCATTCCGCGCTGATCGACGTCGTAGTATCGGGCCGGCCCCCCGCTCCGATAAGATGACGCGGTCAAAGTCCAGCGATTCCGGAGATCGGCGAGGACTTCGGTCAGGGACAAATAGCGCTCGGGACGATGGTCCTCGACATTTCCCAGCGGCATCGTCTCGATCAGTGTCAGGTCGAACCCACGCGTTCCGCACCACGCGAGCATCGCGTCGAACTCGCCATCATTCACGCCTGCGAGCGCCACCATGTTGATCTTGATCGACAGGCCCGCGTCTGCCGCGGTTTCGATACCATCAAGCACCTGCTCCAGCCTGCCGCGCCGCGTGATTTGTTCGAAACGTTGCGGATCGAGACTGTCGAGGCTGACGTTGATCCGCCGAACGCCCGCTGCGAAAAGCCGCTCTGCATGATCGGCGATCTGCGTCCCATTCGTGGTCAGGGTGACCTCGTCCAGTCCGTCGCCGATCCGAGAACCCAGCTGCTCAACCAGGTCCATCACGTTTCGCCGGACCAGCGGTTCGCCTCCGGTCAACCGGATTCGCTTCACACCGCGAGCGATCAGCACATCGGCCAGAGCCACGATCTCCTCGAAGTCGAGCAGATCGCGCCGCGGCAGGAATGTCATGCGCTCCGCCATGCAGTAGCGACACCTCAGATCGCATCGATCCGTGACCGACATGCGAGCGTAAGTGATCCGGCGCCCGAAGGAATCTACCATCCGCGCGCTGGCGACGTCGAGCCAATCGGCTTGCCTTGCTTCAGAGACTTGGGTCATCGATCCTGGGCCGGGTCAGGATAGGAAAGTATAGCACGGCGAACCGAAGAAACCCTCCGGCCCACAGCGCCGCGAGCAGGAAGAACGGCTGAAACGCACCGCGAAGAAGAGCTGGTCGCTGTGTCATCGCCAGACCATTAGTTTCCCTGCGTTTTGTGAGAGTGATGCAGATGATCTCCAGTTATCGCAAAGCGGTCGAAAAAGCGCCGGCAATTTTCCCTCCCCGACCAGTTCGGCTACCCTAGCGCGTAATCGAGGGAGTTCCGCGGGTCCTGTAAGTTTTCCGGGCCGTATAGCTCAAACCCCCCGGGGCGCTCTGTCGTGCCCTAACTCTGTCCCGTATTTGTATCGGGAACGCCCCACAATGGGGAGGAGTTTGCCCCTGTGCTGCGAAACGGATCGCGGCAGGCTCATGGGAGCAACCGCAGCGGGCGTACGGCTGCCGCGGTCGAGGTTGAAGCGATTCTCGAAGTGCCAGGCGAAAAGCCCATCGTCAGCACTGCCATGCTCGATTACGTACCCGGCCACTCGAGCAGCAAGGGCGGCCTGTTCCTTTCTCAGGACCCGCGTGCGGGGCGCTTCTCCCTCCGCGCTCTCGGCTATAAGGACCCCTAGCGCATCACGCTTCGACGCCGCCCAGATAACCAAATCTGCGCCAGACGCAGAGCCCGACAGAAGCTAGCCCGCTCTATGCTCTGCGATCCAATTGTCCACCTGCGCTTCGAGCACGTCGAGCGGCACCGCGCCGTTCTCCAGCACGGCATCGTGGAATTCACGCAGGTCGAATGACGCGCCCAGCGCAGACTCGGCCCGCGCGCGCAACTCCCTGATTTTCAGCTCGCCGATTTTGTAGGCCACCGCCTGGCCGGGATTGGTTATATAGCGGTTGACCTCCGCATCGACATTGCCTGGGGTGAGGGCCGTGTTGTCGAGCATGTAATCCACCGCCTGCTGTTTGTTCCAGCCCTTGGCGTGAAGGCCGGTATCGACCACCAGCCTGGTCGCGCGCCACATCTCGTAACTCAGCCGGCCCATCTGCTTTGCGGGCGTGTCGTAAAGGCCCATCTCGATGCCCAGGCGCTCCGAATAGAGGCCCCATCCTTCGACAAAGGCGGTGAAAAACGTGCCGTTGGTCCGCAGCGGATGCATGTCGAGTTCCTGCTGCAGTGCGATCTGGTGGTGGTGGCCGGGCACCGCTTCGTGGACACCGAGAGCAGGCAGTTCCCACAAGGGACGCTGGTCGAGCTGGGTGGTGTTGACCCGGTAGATTCCCGGCTGACCCGTGGCGAGCGATCCGCGTTCGTAATAGGCCGTGGTGTTGCCCGGAGCTTGCGCGGCAGGGATCGGCAGGACCGTGTAGGGTTGGCGCGGGAGAGTGCCGAACAGCTTGGGCATCCAACCGTCGATCTGCTTGGCCAGCGCCTGGGCATAGGCGAGATATTCGTCCGCATCGGTCATGTAATATTGTGGGTCGGTGCGAAGATGATCGATAAAGGCCTCGCGCGTGTCGAAGCCCGCTTCTGCGGCGACCGAATCCATCTCGGCGCGGATGCGCGCAACTTCCGAAAGCCCGACTTGGTGAATTTCCTCCGGAGTCATCGGCGTGGTGGTGTAGCTGCGGACGCGATGGGCGTAGAATTCCTGCCCGCCGGGCGTGGCACCGATGCCAGGCGCGCCGTCTCGGCATTGGGGCATGTATTCCTCGACGTAGAAGGTTCGAAACTCGCGCAAGGCAGGAAAGACTCCTTCCGCCAGCGCGGCGCCCGCGCGAGACTGCAAATCTTCCCACTGAGCGTCGGATATTGTCGCCGGCTTGCTTTCGAACGGCTCCCAATAGGGGGACTGGCGGTAATCGTCCGCGATCTGTCGGTCGAGTTGCGCCTCGAGCCCCTGCATCGGTCCGCAAGGCTGGGTGAGGCCGCGCGCGACCGCTTCGCGGCTCCGCGCGATCCCCTGTTGGTTCACTCCGGCGAAGGCCTCGAGCCGGCCGACGTAGCTTTCGTAATCGGCGAACGTGAACAAGGGCGAGCGGTGGGGAAGCGAGCCGAAGGAACTGAACCATCCTCCGCGATTGGTAAAGACGATGTAGCGCTCGTGATCGAAGGCAGCGCCTTCCAGCCCGTCCTCGAAGGTGCGCTTGAGCACCGCATAGTCCACGCGCAGGTCGGCGGGGAGCTGTTCGGGATCGATCGCGTCCAGACGGTCGAGGAAAGCACGGGACTCGGCCATTTGCCGGTCGTATTCAGCGAGCGACATGTCGCCCAGCCTGCCATCGCCACGGCGGTCGCCGATACTGGTGGCGAGAAGCGGGTTGCTGTCCAGTGTCGCCTGCCAGATTTCCTCCCGCAGCTCGGTGTAATTTTCCACCGGCCCCGCCATGGCGGGGGCTGCAACGGCGCTGATGCAGAGGACGAGCGCGCTCAAAACGTGACGCATGATCTTCTCCCTTGTTGACCGCTCCCTATTGC
>JBBSMH010000117.1:0-6750 GCA_038233275.1 Sphingomonadales bacterium
CGGGAGGATCGATCCGCGACGAGGAGGTCATCGCGGCGGCGGATGAGGCCGGTCTGGCAATGATCTTCACCGGGATGCGTCACTTCCGTCACTGAAGCTCTCGACACGCACCTGAACCGCGGGCTACCGGCGCATTAAGCCTGTTGAAACGGCGCGCCGAGTATCCATCTGCTCGAATCAGACGAAAGCAGAGACATGACCCTCTTCACCAACGACCTTTATCGCAATCTCGGCATCGGCTTCGTGATCGGCACGCTGGCCGCCGCCTTCTCTAATCCCGACATCGCCCAGTCGGTCAACGCGCTCGTCGCATGAGGCTGCGTGGGGCCCTTCTGACCGCCGCTTTCGCGCTTTCCGCCACCGCCTGTCAGCAACCTGCGCTCGCGGGAGAGGCGCCGGTGAGTGCGCCGGCCGCCAAGCGTATCGCCAAGGAGGGCAGCGGGCTCAAAACCGCCGTCTTCGCCGGCGGCTGCTTCTGGGGTGTCGAGGCGGTGTTCAGTCACGTCAAGGGTGTCACCAGCGCAGTCTCGGGCTATCACGGCGGCACGAGGCGGCAGGCCGACTACAAGCTCGTATCCTCGGGCGTCACCGATCATGTCGAGGCCGTCAAGGTGACTTACGATCCCAGCGTTGTGCGCTACGATGAATTGTTGCGCATATTCTTCTCGGTCGTCGCCGACCCAACTTTGCGCAACCGGCAAGGCCCCGACCGCGGCGCGCATTACAATGCCGAGCTTGTCCCTCTGTCGGGAGAGCAGCACGCGGTCGCTTCCGCCTATCTGGCCCAGATGAAGGGGAGTGGAAAATGGAGCAGACCGATCGTCACCGGCATTTCGCCTGCGCGCACATTCTATCCGGCCGAGGCCTATCACCAGGATTTCGCGGCAAAGAACCCGCGCCATGGCTATATTGTGCGGTGGGATGCGCCTAAAATTGCAGCGCTAAAACGGCTCCATCCGGGTCTCTACCGCGCCGAGTTCCGCCGCAACTGACCGGGCGGTCGCGCTTGCATAGGACGGCGCGAGAGCATAGTTCGCGCGCATGGCGCGTCATCACCACGATCACGAAGAGCACCAGGGCGAGGACCTCGTCGAAGCGGCGCGCGATGCGCTGACCGATGCCGGCGAGCAATGGACCGGCATGCGCGCCAGCGTGTTCGAGGAACTCGCGCGGCACGACAAGCCTGCCTCGGCCTATGACATTGCGGACGACCTTTCGCGCTCGCGCGGGAAGCGGGTCGCGCCCAACAGCGTCTATCGTATTCTCGACCTGTTCGTGCGCGCCAATCTCGCCAACCGGATCGAGAGCGCGAACGCCTATCTCGTCAACACCCACCCCGGGTGCCGCCACGATTGCATCTTCCTGATCTGCGACGATTGCGGCAAGGCTACCCACCTGGACGATGATCGCGTAACCGGCGCGCTGCGCGAGGCTGGGCGCGATGCGGGTTTCAGCGATGTGCGGCCAGTGGTCGAACTGCGCGGGCTGTGCGACGATTGCGCGGCCTGACGAGCCGTGCATTTTCATAGATAAACCGTTCATCGACAGGGCAGCCAAGCCGGTGTAAAGCCGCGTGCCATGAGCCAACGCCCCGACACTCCGCTGCTCGACACGGTCGATTATCCTGCCGATCTCCGCAAGCTCGGCAAAGATCAGCTCCGCCAACTGTCCGACGAATTGCGCAGCGAGATGATCGATGCGGTGGGCAGCACCGGGGGCCATTTGGGCTCCGGACTCGGCGTGGTCGAACTCACGGTAGCGATCCATTACGTCTTCGACACACCGCGCGACCGGCTGGTGTGGGACGTCGGCCACCAGGCCTATCCGCACAAGATCATCACTGGCCGTCGCGACCGTATTCGCACCCTTCGCCAGGGGGGCGGCCTCTCGGGCTTTACCAAGCGCTCTGAGAGCGAATACGACCCCTTCGGGGCCGCGCACTCCTCGACCTCGATCTCCGCCGCGCTCGGTTTCGCGGTGGCCAACAAGCTGAAGGGCGAGCCCGGCCGCGGCATCGCGGTGATCGGCGATGGCGCGATGAGCGCAGGGATGGCCTATGAGGCGATGAACAACGCCGAGCAGGCGGGCAATCGCCTGATCGTCATCCTCAACGACAACGACATGTCGATCGCTCCACCGGTGGGCGGCCTCTCGGCTTACCTCGCGCGAATGGTCTCGAGCAGCGAATATCTCGGCCTGCGCAGTCTCGCCTCCAAGGTCGCGCGCAAGCTCTCGCGCCGGGTTCATTCCGGGCTCGAGAAAGCCGAGGAATTCACGCGCGGCTTGGTGACCGGCGGGACATTGTTCGAAGAGCTCGGCTTTTATTACGTCGGCCCGATCGACGGGCACAACCTCGACCATCTCATCCCGGTGCTGGAGAACGTTCGCGACGCGGAGGAAGGGCCGGTGCTGGTCCATGTCGTGACCACCAAGGGCAAGGGCTATGCCCCGGCAGAAACCAGCGCCGACAAATATCATGGCGTGCCCAAATTCGATGTCGTCACCGGAGAAAAGGCGAAGTCGAAAGCCGGCCCTCCAGCCTACCAGAACGTCTTCGGCGATACACTCGCCAAGCTCGCCGAGAGCGATCCACGACTCTGCGCGATCACCGCCGCCATGCCGAGCGGCACGGGCGTCGACCGCTTCGCCGCCGCGCATCCCGACCGCGCCTTCGACGTGGGGATCGCGGAACAGCATGGGGTGACCTTCGCCGCGGGCCTCGCCGCGCAGGGGATGCGGCCCTTCGCCGCGATCTATTCCACCTTTCTTCAGCGCGCTTACGACCAGGTCGTCCACGATGTCGCGATCCAGAATCTGCCCGTCCGCTTTGCCATCGACCGCGCGGGGCTGGTCGGTGCCGACGGAGCGACGCACGCAGGCAGTTTCGATGTCACCTATCTCGCCACCCTGCCCAATTTCGTGGTCATGGCCGCGGCAGACGAGGCCGAACTGGTCCATATGATCTATACCGCGGCCGAGTATGACGAGGGTCCGATCGCCTTCCGCTACCCGCGCGGCAATGGGGTGGGGGTCGAGCTTCCCGAAACCCCCCAGAAACTTGAAATCGGCAAGGGCCGCGTCATGCGCGAAGGTACCAAGGTGGCCATCCTGTCACTCGGTACGCGGCTGGAAGAGGCGCTGAAGGCCGCCGACCAGCTCGAGGCCAAGGGGCTTTCGACCACGGTCGCCGACATGCGCTTCGCCAAGCCGCTTGATACCAATCTGATCGACCGGATGATACGGAACCACGAGGTTGTGGTCACGGTGGAGGAAGCCGCCATCGGCGGACTCGGCGCGCATGTCCTCACCCACGCAAGCGACAAGGGCCTGACCGATCCCGACAGCGAAGGGGGCGGTCTGAAGATCCGCACCATGCGGCTGCCCGATCTGTTCATCGATCAGGATGATCCGGCGAACCAATATGACGGGGCCGGTCTTAACGCGCCGCAGATCGTCGATACGGTGCTTGCCGCACTCCGGCACAACAGCGCGGGCGTCGAAGAGGCGCGGGCTTAAAGGCAAAATACCGTTGGGGAATGGCTCGCTGATCCCCGAATATTTCTCCCTAGACCCAGCGCCAGATCCCGGCGTCCATCCCATTGGCATGGATGTGGCCATAGGTCGCGGCGAGCCAGAGCGCGATGCCGCCAGCCCATGCAATCGCGCCGGCTTTCGCGAAGCCGCCGATCCGCGGCCAGTAGTTTGTTCGAGCTTGCCAGCCCGCCCAGGCCTCGCCCATGAGCTGCCGCTTCTTGCGGTCCTGCAAATGGGCGCCCACAAGAGCGAGGAAGGCGATGGCTCCGGCGAGTGCGAACTGACGGGGCGTCGGGCTGACCAGCACATGCGCTGTGGCCCAGAGCGCGAAGGACCACATCATCGGATGACGGGTCACGTGGAAGACGCCATGGACCTCGGCCCCCGCATTCGCCGATGCGCGGGGATCGGGGAAGGCGGGGTTGCGGACGAAAGAGCCGGCCAGCAAGACTGAAGCGAGGAGCGTGACGATCGTCGCGACCGCCCAAGCCGCTTCGCCCATGCCGTTCCACAGCGCGTCCCCACCGGCGCCGACGGCGCGGAAGGCAAGCACCATCCAGATGAAAGTGCCGATGGCAGCGATCGAATAGAGCGCGCGGAACCCGTTTTCGCCCAGCCTGCCCACGAGTGCGGAACGCAGCGGATGCGACAGGGCAAAATGGGTGCCGACGAAGGCCAGCGATGCAGCGATAAGCGAGACAAGCGAAGGCTCCATGTCATTTCCCCCCTGCTGCGGCGCTATTCTCCGATTGCGATCAGCTCCACCTTGAACACCAGCGTCGCGCCGCCCGGGATCGGGCCCTTGCCTTCGGGGCCATAGGCGAGATCGGCAGGAATCGCGACTTCGATCGTGTCGCCCACCCCCATCTCGGGAATCGCCACCTGCCAGCCCTTGATCAGCCGCCCGAGCGGGAAGGTGGCGGGCTCTCCGCGCGCGTAGGAGCTGTCGAACACCTCGCCGTCGATCTGCCTTCCCTCGTAATGGACGGTAACGGTGTGGGCGACCGTCGGGTGATCATTGGAGCCGGTATAGGTCAGCCAGCGGTAGCGCAGCCCGCCCGGCTTCCAATGCCAGCCATCTTCGGCCTGGAGCCCGCCCAGATAGGCCTGTTGCGCGCTCATCCAGGCGATGTCCTGCGAATGATCGGGTGCTGCCTCCTGCGCAAAGGCGGTATAGGCCGCGACGGCGACCAAGGCGGAGCCGATAGCGGCGAGGGTGGCGCGCCTCTCGCTCACCAGTCGTAGGCTTTCGGCAAATCGCTCTCGTCGAGGTCGCGGTAGCGGTCGCGCAACCGGCTCTGGTGGTTGTCGAGCGGTTGCTCGATCCCGTCGATAAAGACCTTGACCGGCATCGAACCCAATTCGAGCGGGTCGCCGTCCCAGATCACCACGTCGCCGGTCGCACCTGGCGAGAGCACGCCCGCGCGCCCGCCAAGACCGAGAATGCGGGCGGGAACCGAGGTGATCGCGGCAAGCGCCTGACCCCAACTCAGTCCCGCGGCGCCCGGCAGACGTCCGAGCGCCACCAGATTGCCGGCATATTGGTTGAGGTTGCGCGGGTTCTCCATCGCACTGGCGTTGATCGCCACCGTCACGCCCGCGGCGACCATCCGGCCGATATTGCTTTGAGTCGATGCGAGCTCCTCGAAGCTTTGCGGAAGATCGTCGAGCCCGTCGGCAATCACCGGCACCCCGGCAGCGGCAATCTCTCGCGCCACCAGCCAGCCTTCACTGGCGCCAACCAGTACCAGATCCAGCCGCGGAAATTCGCGCTTCAGCGCGAGCACGCTGCGGATGTCGGAGGCGCGCTCGACCCCGACATAGAGCGGCTGCTCGCCGCGCACCACGGGGACCAGCGCCGCCGCGTCGAAGCGCGTCAGCAGAACGTCGGAAGCACGCTCGGCATCGGTTCCCGCAAGACGCGGGTCGATGGGCAGATCGTCACCCGTGTCGAGCTCGCGCTGCTCCGCCGGCCGTCCCGGAATTCGGGCATCCTCCCCCAACCGCCCAGCCTCGCGCAGAGCGTTGCGCAGCAAAGCATGTGCAGAAGCTCTGCTGCCCCCGGCGATGCGCGCCCCCGCCTCACCCAGCGCCAGTATCTGGAAGGCGCGCGGGCGCATTACCGCGTCGGAATCCGCCCCGAGATCGATGATCGCCCCTTGCCCGCCGAAGATCGACGCCGACGGCGTGGTCATCACCGCCGCGCGGGTCACCCCCGCGGCGCGATGGATCAGGATATGCTGCGAGTTCGGATTGACGATCGGCGCCACGTCGAGCGCGGCGCTGAACGGAGAATCGCTGGCGCTCGTATCGTTGGATTCGCTCACCGCGCCGACATCCCACAGACCGAGCTGCGTCACCGCGGCAACAAGACCGGGGGTCACCCATTTGCCGCTGCCATCGACCGTCTTCACTCCCGCGGGCACGGCTACGCCCGTTCCCGCGGCGACCACCCTGCCGCCGCGCACAACCACGGTCGCGCCTTCGACGGGTTCGGAACCATCGCCAACCGCCACGGTCGCATTGGTGATGGCGAAATCCTGCGCATTGGCCTTGAAACCGATGAAGGCTCCGGCCAGCGCGCAGGCGATGCCTAGCGCCGCGCCGGGGCGGAGCCGCTTGTCCGGGCGCGCGCTCATTTCACGTCTCCTTCGCCGGGCTGGCCAAGCTCGAAATCGCTCACCGGCCGCCGCTTGCGGTCCATCGCATCGTACAGCAGCGCGCCGTCCACCCACACCTTCTCGGGCCGCGAATAGACGCTCAGCGGATCGCCGTTCCACAGTACCACATCGGCCATCTTGCCCGGCTCGAGGCTGCCGGTCATGTCGGCAATGCCCATCGCCTTGGCGGCATTGAACGTGATCCAGCCGATGACCTCCGCATCGGGAATCTCGAGTCCCACGCGCCGGCCCGCGGCCTGCGCCTTGGCGGCTTCCTGATTCAGCCGCTGGATGCCCTGTGCGCTGTCCGAATGGATCACCACGCAAGCGCCCGCGCGCTGGAGGAAAGCAGCGTTTTCGAGAATGCCGTCATAGGCCTCCATCTTGAAGCCGTACCAATCTGCCCAGATCGCCGAGCAAACGTCGTTTTCACGCAGCAGATCGCCGATCTTGTAGGCTTCGACCGCATGATGGAAGGCGGTGACCTTGTAGCCCATCTCCTCGGCCATATCCATCACCAGCGCCATCTCGTCCGCGCGGTAGCAGTGGTTGTGAA
>JBBSMH010000118.1:0-6737 GCA_038233275.1 Sphingomonadales bacterium
AGCCGGAAGCGGTACGCTGATCGCGCCGCTGGCGCGCCAGATGGCTGCCGCAGTGCGCCGCGAGGCGCGCCACAGTGCCCTCCGGGCTGGCTTTACCGCGCGCATGAAAGACAAGAACTTCTCACTGGTCATGCCGCGAGCAGAACTGACCGGCGGCAGCGGAGCCCGGATACTCGCGCTGTCACGAGTCGAATGGCGTGACGACGCGGACGCGCCGCCACAACTGGCGGGCAACATCGCTACCGGGGGACGCGGCCTGCCGCGCATCGCCGGGAGGATGGAGCGCTCCGGATCGGGCGATGCAGTTTTTCGCCTGTCCATGGCCGAATATTCGGCCGGTGGAGCCTCGCTCGCCGTTCCCCGGATGACCGTGGCGCAGGCGGCGAGCGGCGCGCTGGGCTTTTCAGGACAGATCGTTGCCAGTGGCCCGCTTCCGGGTGGTTCGGCGCGCAATTTGCGTCTTCCCATTGAGGGTCGTTTTGTCCCCGGCGGGGGACTGACGTTGTGGCGAGAGTGCACAAGGGTTGCATTCGACCGCCTTGAGCTTGCGCAAATGCTGTTTGAGCGTAGGAATCTCACGCTGTGCCCGCCCCCGGGGAGTGCCATCGTGCGCGCCGGTGCGGGTGGCTTGCGTATCGCTGCGGGTGCGCCCAGCCTCGACCTTGCGGGCACGCTCGCCGGAACCCCGATGCGGCTGCGCAGCGGTCCGGTCGGATTCGCCTATCCCGGTGTGCTGACCGCGCGCAGCCTCGATATCGCACTCGGCCCTGCCGGCACGGCGAGCCGTTTCACCATCAGCGACCTCGACGCGCGGCTCGGCAAGGAAATTGCGGGGACATTTGCCGATGCGGACATAACGCTCAACCGGGTGCCTCTCGATATCCGCAACGCCAATGGCAATTGGCGCTATGCCGGAGGGCGCGTGCAGCTGACCGACGCGGGCTTCCGCCTGCTGGACCGGCAGGAGCCAGATCGCTTCGAGCCGCTTGTCGCGCGCGATGCGCGGCTGACGTTGGCGGAAAATATCATCACCGCCTTCGCCGATATGCGCCACCCCGCCACCGACCGGTTGGTAACCGCGGTCGATATCCGCCACGATTTGTCGAGCGGTCGCGGACACGCCGACCTCGACGTAGCGGAGCTGGAGTTCGACAATCGCCTCCAGCCCGACCAGCTCTCGCGGCTCGCGCTGGGCGTGATCGCCAACACGCGTGGCGTGGTAACCGGTACCGGGAGAATCGACTGGAGCGAACGCGGGGTCACGAGTTCGGGCGAATTCTCCAGCGACGATCTCGACTTCGCCGCCGCCTTCGGCCCGGTACGCGGGGCGAGCGGCACGATCGTCTTCACCGATCTGCTCAATCTCACCACGGCGCCGGGACAGAAGCTGCGCGTCGCCTCGGTCAACCCCGGGATCGAGGTGACCGACGGCGAGATAGAGTTTTCGCTGGAAGGCGGACGGCTGCTTTCAGTCGCCGGCGGCAGTTGGCCGTTCATGGGCGGGCGGCTGATCCTGCGCGATGTCGACCTCAACCTCGGCACCAGCGAGGCGCGGCGCTACGTCTTCGAGATTGTCGGCCTCGATGCGGGCGTCTTCGTCGAGCGCATGGATCTCCCCAATATTTTCGCCACCGGGATTTTCGACGGGACCGTGCCGATCGTGTTCGACACTGCAGGGACCGGGCGGATTGACGAGGGCATACTGATTTCGCGCGCGCCCGGTGGCAACATCTCCTATGTGGGAGAGCTGACTTACGAAGACCTGTCGCCGATCGCCAATTTCGCCTTCGATGCGCTACGCAGCCTCGATTATTCGCAGATGCGGGTTGTCATGGAAGGCCCGCTGACCGGCGAAATCATCACTCGCGTGCGCTTCGACGGCGTCAGCCAGGGCGAGGGCGCCAAGAGCAATTTCATCACCAAGCGGCTGGCCCGCCTGCCGCTGCAGTTCCGGATCAATATCCGCGCGCAATTCTATCAGCTGATTACCTCGATGAAATCGCTCTACGACCCGGCCTCGGTCCGCGATCCGCGCGAACTCGGCCTGCTGTCGGACGACGGTCGCCGATTGCTGCGCCGCTCGATTACCGGCGAAGAGGCAGAGCCCGACGTCGATCCCGAAGATGTCATTTCCGATGAACCCCCCATTCAGGACTGAGAAAGCGAGAAACTGCCATGAAGAGCTCTGAATTGACTGTCCCATCCGTGACTGCGACATACCCGCCCATGGGGTGGAGAGGGTCAACGAACGGATGGGTGGCCAGGCTGGCGGCGTCGATCGTGGTATCGCTCGCGCTTGGAGGGTGTATCACCGTGAATGCGCCGGAAGAGCCGATCGTGATCGAACTCAACGTCAACATCCGCCAGGAAGTGATTTATCGGCTCGCTAAGGATGCGGGCAATACGATCGAAGAGAATGAAGATATCTTTTGATGGGTGAAGCGATGAAACAGATGACAAGACCAGTTCTTTATGCCGCCGCTGCCGCTGCAATGGCGCTGACCGGCTTTGCCTCGCCTGCATTCGCGCAGCGCGACCCGGCCTACGCAGCCGCGCGGAACGCGGGACAGATCGGCGAGAAGATGGACGGCTATCTGGGCATCGTGGTCGCGGAAACCGAGGCGCTGCGGCGGATCGTCAACGACATCAACATCAAGCGTCGAGCCGTTTATTCGGAAAAAGCCCAAGCGGCCAGTGCCACACTGGAAGAATACGCTTTTGCGGCGGGATGCCAGGCAATCGCCAAGACTGCGCCAGGCGAGAGATACCAGGTGCCCGATGGCAGCTGGCAGACCCGTGGAGCGGGCGCTCCGTTGCGCGATCCTCGCTGCCCCTGAGCGATTGGACAGAACTGCCCGCAGGACCGGCTCCCGCGGGCATTTTGCTGTTCGCAAGCCGCGTTGCAAAAAGCGCATTTTCGATGGCGGCAGGCGCGGTTGACTTGCTCAGGAGGCGTGGGTAAAGGCGGCGCACCGTAAGCCGGACACCCCGGTTTCGAGCCCTTTTCAAACCCCAGCGCGAGGCTTTCGTTTCTTCGTGGCCAACGACCCCGAAAACGCACCCATTGGTGAAGATCCCAAGCTCGATTCGCTCGAGGACCGGATTGCCTTCGCCCGCCGTACAGAGGACGAGCGGCTGGCCAAGGAGCACGGCCCGATGCGCGATGGCCAGAGCATCGGCCTGCAGGTCATCTCGACCATGGTCGGATATCCGCTGGGCGGCATTCTCGTCGGCCTGTTCCTCGACAATTGGCTCGGCACAATGCCGTGGATCACCATTGCGCTGATGTTTCTCGCCTTCGCGGGCGCGTGCATCCACGTCATCCGCATGAACAAGAACCAGGCGCAGTAAGCGCCCTGCCTGACAGGGAACATTCAGACCGTGGCTGCCGCCGGCAAGATCGATCCCATGAGCCAGTTCCAGATCACGCCCATCGGGGCGGATCAGCTGGCCGCAACCCCGTTCCAGTTCACCAATTCCGCGTTGTGGATGCTGATCGTTCTGGTGACGATCGTGGCGTTCATGTGGGGCGGGCGACAGCGCCAGCTGGTCCCCGGCCGCTGGCAGGCGGCGGTCGAGATGCTCACGGGCTTCGTCGACAACATCACCCGCCAGAGCATCGGCAAGGAAGGTCGCAGATACCTTCCCTGGGTGTTCACCGCCTTCATCTTCATCCTGGCGGCAAACTGGATGGGCGCGATGCCCTTCGCAGTATTCGGCCCTCACCCCTTCACGGTGACCAGCCATTTCACGATTACCGGCTTCATGAGCGTGGTCAGCTTCGCGATCGTGCTCGGCGTGGGCTTCTGGAAGCACGGGCTCAAGTTCTTCTCGCTGTTCGTGCCGCACGGCACTCCGCTGGTGATGAAGTTCTTCATCGCTCCGGTGGAATTCGTCAGCTTCCTCGTGCGCCCCTTCAGCCTCGGTCTGCGTCCCTTCATCGCGATGTTCGCGGGCCACGTCCTGCTCGACGTGTTCGGCAATTTCGTAGTCCAGGGGTTCAACACAGGCGGCGTCGGGGGCTATGGGATCGGCGCGCTCGCCTTCGTTTTCGTCGTCTTCGTCAACGCGCTCGAGCTGCTGGTTGGGGCCATCCAGGCTTTCGTCTTCGCGCTGCTTACCGCACTTTACATCAACGACGCGGTCAATCTTCACTAAACCTGCTTTCCAACGGAGTTAGAACATGGAACTTTCATCTGCACAGGTCATCGGCGCGGGTATCGCGGCCATCGGCGTCGGCGCTGCGGCGGCCGGCGTGGGCTATGTCTTCGGCTCGTTTCTCCAGGGCGCGCTGCGCAACCCCTCGGCCGCCGGCGGCCAGACCGGCACGCTCTACATCGGCTTCGCCGCTGCCGAGCTTCTGGGCCTGATGGCTTTCGCCGTGGCGATGATCATTCTCTACGCGCCGCCTGCGGCCTGAGCCGACCTGTCCTCCGGCCCGCCCTGGCGGGCCGGTGAACCTTGCATTCGGGCCCTGACTGATGCCTCAGCTTTCTCAACTCGACCTCGTCTACCTGTCGCAGTGGTTCTGGCTGCTGCTCGTGCTGGCGATCATCTACTTCTTCGTCGGCAAGGGCATCGTGTCTAAGGTCGAGGAGACCGTTGACGAGCGCGACGCCAGGATTTCCGCCGATCTCGCCGAGGCCGAGCGCCTGCGCGACGAGGCCGACCGGGTCGAGGACGAGTGGCGCGCCAAGGTCAATGCCGCGCATGCCGATGCGCAAGGCGTGATTGCGGAGGCCAAGACCAAGGCCGCGGCTGCCTCGGACAAACGCCTCGCCGCAGCGGACAAGCGCTTCGCCAAGAAGGCCGACGAGGCAGCGGCCGAACTCGATGCCGCCCGGTCCTCGGCCCTTGCCGAGATAGAGCACGTCGCCGCCGAAGCCGCGAGCGACATCGTCACCAAGCTGACCGGAGCCAACGTTTCGCAAGCCGAGGCGCGCGCGGCCGTCGCGGGAGCCTTGAACCATGCTTGATTTGCTCGCCGCCGCTGCCGAAGCAGGCGAACACGCCTACCCCACTGCGTTCGGGATCGCGCCGCACGGCTGGACCGCGATTGCGATGCTGGTGGTGTTCGCGATCATGCTGTGGGCAGGCGTCCCGCGGATCGTCGCGGGTATCCTCGACGAGCGCATCGCAGGCATCCGCAAGCAACTCGACGAAGCGGCCAAGCTGCGTGAGGAAGCCGCCGCGCTGCGCGATGAATATGCAGCAAAAGTAGCGGGGGTGGAGAAGGAAGCCGCGGAGCTCAGGGCGGGGGCGGAAAAAGAAGCCGCTGCTGTGTTGGCCCGGGCGGAGGCGGACAGCAAGGCGCTGGTCGAGCGGCGCAAGAAATTGGCGGAAGAGAAGGTCGCTTCTGCAGAGCGCGACGCAATCGAGGATGTGCGCAACCACGCCGCCGCCGCTGCTGCCGCGGCCAGCCGCAAGCTGATTGCCGAGAAGCACGATGCGCAGGCGGACCGCAGGCTCGCCGACGAGGTCATCTCGGGCCTCTAGGCCCGATTCCCAGCAAACAGCGAAGGGGCGGCTCGCCGGCCTCCCCTTTTTTGCTTCAGAAATTGTCCTTGGCTGCTCGCAGCGCCGCAAAGGTTTCGGCGGGCGTGCTGCCACCCCAGCGGTCGCGGATACTGCGCTTGTCGGCGCGCAGGAAGGGGTTGGTCTCCAGCTCTCGCGACAATTGCATCGGCACGGTCGGCTCGCCGCGCTCGCGCCTGGCCTCCACTTCGCGCGAATAGTGTTGCAGCTCCACATTATCGGGATCCGCATGGAGCGCGAATTCGGCGTTCGCCTGCGTGTATTCATGCGCGCAATAGAGGGTCGTGTTTTCCGGCAGTTTCCGTATCCGGTCGAGGCTGTTCCAGAACTGCTTCGGCTCGCCTTCGAACATCCGCCCGCAACCGAGCGCAAACACACTGTCGCCGACGAAAGCGATCGAATCGCCAGGCAGATAATAGGCGACATGGCCATTGGTGTGGCCGGACACATCGATTACCTGCGCCTCATGCTCGCCCAGCGTGATGGTATCGCCATGCCTGACCACCGTGTCGACGGGGGAAATCTTCCCGACTTCGCGCGGCGCGACGATCGTTGCCCCGGTGACCTCGACAATGGCCTTGTTTCCGCCGGCATGATCAGGGTGCCAGTGCGTGTTCCAGATCTGCGTGATCCGCCAGCACTTCGTTTCGGCTTGCCTGAGATATTCGTCACCGTCGGGCGTATCGATCGCCGCGGTTTCGCTGCTGTCGGGATCATGGAGCAGGAAACCGTAATTGTCGGCGAGGCAGGGGAACTGGTGGATTTGTAGCATGGTGGGAATGTAGGCGAGCCGCCCGACATAGAAAAGCCCGCCGCTCCCCCAAGGAGAGCGGCGGGCCTTCAGGATGCCGCTGAATTGCGCGGGAAGGGCTTAGCTTTCTTTCTTCTTGAGCGCTTCGCCGAGGATGTCTCCGAGCGAGGCACCCGAATCCGCCGAGCCGAACTGTTCGACGGCCTGCTTCTCTTCGGCGACCTGATAGGCCTTGATCGAAAAGTTGGGCTTTTTCGAACGATCGAACCCGCTTACCACGGCATCGACCTTCTGGCCGGCCTGGAAGCGGTCGGGGCGCTGTTCGTCACGGTCGCGGCCCAGGTCGGAGCGCTTGATGAAGCCGGTTGCGCCGTCGTCACCGACCTGCACTTCCAGCCCGCCATCGCGAACCTCGAGCACGGTGACGGTGACGGTCTGGCCCTTGCGCAGC
>JBBSMH010000119.1:0-6720 GCA_038233275.1 Sphingomonadales bacterium
CCTGTTCGAGCTTCTTGGCCATTTCCTCGATGTTCTCCGGCGGCCCGCCGGGGATGTCCTTGCCGTGGCGCAGGCCCATCGAGATCTGGGGTTGCTTGTTCTCGTTGAGGCTCTTGCGGCCGAGGTTCGGCGTGCGGAGCATCTCGGCCTCGGTCTTCTGGACCAAGTCGCCGATGTAGATGATGTTGTCGTTCTTCAGGCAATTGGCGCTGCGCACCGACAGTTCGAGCTCATCGACCTTCTTGAGCAGGTAGCGGTTGAGCTGGTTGGTGTCGCTTTCCTGCGGCTCGGCGGCCTGGCCGATCATAGCCGAGCTCGGCTGCGGAATGCCTTCCTCGAAGTGGACGAACAGCGTCAGCTGGTCCTGCAGGATGCGCGCGGCATAGGCCACCGCGTCTTCCGGCGTGACCGTGCCGTCGGTCTCGACCGTGAGGCTGAGCTTGTCGAAGTCGAGCTCCTGACCGACACGGGCCTTCTCGACCTTGTAGCTCACCTGGCGAACCGGCGAATAGAGGCTGTCGACCGGGATCAGGCCGATGGGGGCGTCAACGGGGCGATTCTGTACCGCGGGAACATAGCCGCTGCCGGTGTCGGCGGTGAGTTCCATGTTGAGATTCGCGCCCTCGTCGAGATGACAGATCACCAGATCCTTGTTCATGATCTCGATGTCGCCCGAAACGGCGATGTCGCCTGCCTTTACTTCTCCGGGACCGGTAGCGGAAAGCTGGAGGCGCTTCATGACGCTGCCTTCCATCGTCAGCGCGATCTGCTTCACGTTAAGGACGATGTCGGTGACATCCTCGCGCACGCCGGCGAGCGAGGAGAATTCGTGCAGCACATTCTCGATCTTGATCGAGGTGATCGCGGCACCCTGGAGGCTGGAGAGCAATACGCGGCGCAGCGCGTTGCCGAGCGTCAGGCCGAAGCCGCGCTCCAGCGGTTCGGCGACGAAGGTCGCCTTGCGCGCCTTGTCAGAGCCTTCCTTGATGTCGAGGCTGCTGGGCTTCTTGAGTTCCTGCCAGTTCTTGATGTTGACGGACATGGATTTCCCCTGGGACTGGATGCGGGCAGGACCGAAAGCGCCTTTGACAGCGCGTCCGGTCCGAGGATTGATCGGCGGAGCGATTACTCCGCCGGGCAGGTACGGATCAGACGCGGCGACGCTTGGACGGCCTCACCCCGTTGTGCGGAATGGGCGTGACGTCGCGGATCGACGTGATGGTGAAGCCGACGGCGGCGAGACCGCGCAGCGCGCTTTCGCGACCCGAGCCCGGCCCCTTCACTTCGACTTCGAGAGTGCGGACGCCGTGTTCGGCGGCCTTCTTGCCGGCGTCGTCGGCGGCGACCTGAGCAGCATAGGGAGTCGACTTGCGGCTACCCTTGAACCCCATCATCCCCGCGCTGGACCAGCTTATCGCATTGCCCTGCGCATCGGTGATGGTGATCATCGTGTTGTTGAAGCTGGCATTGATGTGCGCAACACCACTGGTGATGTTCTTCTTGTCGCGCCGCCTTACTCGGCTGGGTTCGCGTGCCATGATCTAAATTCCTCGTACAAATCTCAAGAAGGGAAAAGCCGGTCGGGCGCGAGGGCCCGGCAGCTTACTTCTTCTTGCCGGCGATCGGCTTGGCCTTGCCCTTGCGGGTACGGGCGTTGGTGTGGGTGCGCTGTCCGCGGACGGGCAGGCCGCCGCGATGGCGCAGGCCACGATAGGTCCTGAGATCCATCAGACGCTTGATGTTCATCGCGGTCTCGCGGCGCAAATCGCCTTCGACCTGATGATCTTCGTCGATCGTCTCGCGGATGCGCAGCAGTTCCTCATCTGTGAGGTCCTGCATCCGGCGAGCGGGATCGATGCCCAGCTTCTCCGCGATCCTGGCGGCCTTGGTGCGGCCGATACCGTGAATATAGGTGAGCGCGATGACAACGCGCTTGTTGGTGGGGAGGTTTACCCCGGCAATACGAGCCACTTACTTCTCCATGCTCCACAGAGGCTGGCCTGACCGGCAGCGCCCCTATCTCATCGCTCAACATTCATCGGCAAGACGGTGCGCAGGTACGAAGGTGCCTAATGCAAAAAGCCCGGATGGCGTGCAATGAGGCTGCCGCCTGCCGGACCGATTCCGCAAATACCGAATGAGCGGCGCGCTTACGGCGATTCGCTCACCGCGTCAACCGCATAGCGCGCGCGAAACGACGCGACCGCCAATACAGGCAGTGGCGCGTCTGTTTCAACCGTTCTACACCCGCTCGCGGGCCGCGTCAAAATCCTTACATCACCCCGAACGCCAGCATGGCGTCGGCGACTTTCTTGAAGCCGGCGATATTGGCGCCCTTCACGTAATCGACGTAACCTTTGTCCTTCTGCCCGTAGTCGACGCATTTGCCGTGGATACCTTCCATCAGCTCGGTCAGCATCTCGCCCAGCCGCTCGTGGTTCCAGCTGATGCGCTCCGAATTCTGGCTCATCTCGAGGCCCGAGACCGCAACGCCGCCGGCATTGGCCGCCTTGCCCGGCCCATAGAGGATCTTCGCGTCATGGAAGACATGCACGCCTTCCAGCGTCGTCGGCATGTTGGCCCCTTCGGAAACCGCGATGATCCCGTTCTTGACCAGGGTCTTCGCCTCGTCCTCGTTTAGCTCGTTCTGCGTGGCGCAGGGGAGCGCCAGCTCCGCCTCGACACTCCATGGACGCGCGCCATCGCCGTGATAGGTCGCGCCCTTGAACTCGTCGCAATATTCGCTGATCCGTCCCCGGCGCTTTCCCTTCAGTTCCTTGACCCAGTCGATCTTCTCCTGGTCGATTCCCGCGGGATCGTGGATGAAGCCGCCGCTGTCCGAAAGCGTCAGCACCTTCCCGCCCAGTTGGGTGATTTTTTCCGCCGCATGAGTCGCGACATTGCCCGATCCGGAGATTACCGCCGTCTTGCCCTCGACGTCATTGCCGGCATGCTTGAGCATGTTCTGGAGGAAATAAACCGCCCCGTATCCCGTCGCCTCGGGCCGCATCTTGGATCCGCCGTATTCGGTGCCCTTGCCTGTCAGCACGCCTTCCCAGCGGTTGGTGATCCGCTTGTATTGACCGAACATGTAGCCGATCTCGCGGGCACCCACGCCGATGTCGCCCGCGGGCACATCGGTATCGGGGCCGATATGGCGATAGAGTTCGGTCATGAAGCTCTGGCAGAATCGCATCACCTCCGCATCGCTCTTGCCCTTGGGGTTGAAATTGGCCCCGCCCTTGCCGCCCCCCATCGGCAGGCCGGTAAGCGAATTCTTGAAGGTCTGCTCGAAGGCGAGGAACTTGAGCACGCTCTCGTTCACGCTCGGGTGGAAGCGGATGCCGCCCTTGTAGGGACCGATGGCATTGTTGTTCTGCACGCGCCAGCCGCGCTGGACGCGGATGTTGTGATTGTCGTCTTCCCAGCACACGCGAAAACTGATCACGCGGTCAGGCTCGGCGATGCGGCGCAAAATCTGCGCCTCGTGATATTCTTCCTTGTCGTCGATGAAGTCGAAAACGTCCTGCGCCACCTCGCGCACCGCCTGGATGAATTCGGTCTGCCCCGGATTGCGCTTCTCGACGCCCTCCATGAACTTCTCAAAATCGACGTGCCGATCGTAAATTGAAGCCATCGTACTCTCCCCCCTCGATGCGTCGCGGCAAGGCCACCGCCGGCGCTAATCCTCTTTTTTGCCGAGAGCATCGATCTGCGCTTCGATGGTCGGATCCTCCTCCGGCTCTTCCGGGCCGGCAATCTTGGCGGCAGCTTCCAGCCGCTCTCCTCCCAGTGCGCCGAGATGCGCTTGCAAGCCCTTGAGTTGCTGGCTCATCACACCGTCGACGGCCTTGGAAATCTCCGCCACCTCGAACCGCATCTCGCCCCCGACGACATATTCCCACAGAACCCTCGTTCCGCCGTCGATTTCCTTGAGCGTCACGGTCAACACCCCCGTTGCCGGCTCGGCCTGCAAGGGCCCGAGCCCGCCGCGCAGCCGCAACACGCGCAGCGGGAAGGCCTGCACCACCACCGCGTGCCGCACGCTGCCCTCCATTGCGGAGCCATCCGCCGAATCGTCTCCCGGAATGCGTTCGCAGAAACAGCCCCCCGCCTGCGGCGTCAGCGTGAGGTTTTTGGCATCGCCCGACCAGGTATGGCTGTCGTTCCACCACTCGCCGGGCTTGGTCAGCGCGAGCCATGTCTCCATCGGGCTCGCCGCGACCTGCACTGTATCGCGGGTGACGAAGTGGCGCTCGCCCGATTCCACGACTTCTGCCGTTGCGGGCGCAGAAAAAAGCGCAGCGCAAAGGCCGGCAAGCAGTGAAATGCTACGGAACATCCCCGTCTCCCTTTGCGCGGGAGACTACGCCCTGCACCGGCCGATGCAACCGGAAATGCGGCAAGGAGTGTCAGGCGAGGATCGCGTCGATCGCGTGCGTGACCTCGGCAATGCTGGCCATCCCGTCCACCCGCCTGACGATGCCGCGCTGTTCGTAGATCGGCAGGATCGGCGCGGTCTTGGCGCGATATTCTTCCATCCTCGTGCGGACGGTTTCCTCATTGTCGTCGGGGCGGCGTTTGAATTCGTGGCTGCCGCATTGGCCGCATGTGCCCGGCTCCGCGGGCCGCTTGAAGACGTCGTGGTAACCCTCGCCGCATCGGGCGCAGGTAAAACGGCCAGTGATCCGTTCGACCAGTGCGTCTTCGTCCACTTCGAGCTCGATCACATGATCGAGGCTGCGGTCGTGCTTGGCCAGCAGCACGTCGAGCATTCCGGCCTGGGCCGCGGTTCGCGGATAGCCATCGAAGATCGCGCCCGTCTCGGGACCCATGGCGGTCAATTCGGCGTCGATAAGCTCGGAGACGATCTCGTCCGAGACCAGCTCGCCGCGATCCATCACCTCGCGCGCCTTGATGCCCACGGGCGTGCCCGCCTGCACTGCGGCGCGCAACATGTCGCCGGTGGAAAGCTGCCGCATGCCATGGTGCTCGACCAGCCGCTGGGCCTGCGTGCCCTTGCCCGCGCCGGGGGGGCCGAGAAGAATGATGTCCATACCCGTTTCCCGATCGGACGGTGCGTTACCGCAGCCGCCCTTTCAGCTTCGCCTTCTTGATCAGATCGCCATACTGGTGGGCCAGCAAATGCGACTGGACCTGGCTGATCGTATCGACGGTGACATTGACGACAATCAGCAGGCTGGTGCCGCCGAGAAACAGCGGGATGCCCGTTTGCGCGATCATGTATTCGGGAATGACGCAGACCAGCGCGAGATAGATCGCGCCCACCACGGTGACGCGCGTCAGCACGTAATCGAGATATTCCTCGGTCCGCTTGCCCGGACGGATACCAGGGATGAAGCCGCCGTTCTTCTTGAGATTTTCAGCCGTCTCTTCCGGATTGAACACCACCGCGGTGTAGAAGAAGGCGAAGAAGATGATCCCGGCCGCGTAAAGCGTCATGTAGATCGGCTGGCCGTGCGCCAGATATTGGTTGAGCGTCACGATGAACGATCCGGTCGCGCTTTCGGTGTCGACCGAATTGCCCGCGAATTGCGTGATCGTGAGCGGCAGCAGCAGCAGCGAGCTGGCGAAAATCGGCGGGATGACGCCGGCAGTATTGAGCTTCAGGGGCAAATGGCTGCGATCCGCCTGCATCATGCCGCGTTGCGTGGCGCGCTTGGGATACTGGATCAGCAGCCGGCGTTGCGCGCGCTCGACGAAGCTGATCACCAGGATCAGGATTGCGACCATGACGATGAAGCCGATGATGATCCCGGCCGAAATCGAACCGGTCCGGCCGCCTTCGAAAAGATTGGACGCAAAGCTCGGGAACTGGGCGACGATGCCCGCCATGATGATCAGCGAAACGCCGTTGCCGATGCCACGCGAGGTAATCTGTTCGCCGATCCACAGCAGCAACATGGTCCCGCCGACGAGGCTGATGACCGCACCGACACGGAACATGTAGCCCGGATCGATAACTGCGGCGATCCCGCTGGCCGCGCCGAAGCTTTCAAGCCCTGCGGCGACGAACCATCCCTGGATCGCGCACAGGAACACCGTGCCATAGCGGGTGTATTGGTTGAGCTTCTGCCGTCCGACCGTGCCCTCCTTCTTGAGCGCGGCGAGCGTGGGATGCAGCGCGGAAGCAAGCTGTACCACGATCGAGGCGGTAATGTAGGGCATCACGCCAAGCGCGATCAGGCTCATGCGCTCCAGGCTGCCCCCGGTGAACATGTTGAACATGTCGAGGATGCCGCCGCGCGTCTGATCGGCGAGCGATTGCAAGGCCAGCGGGTTGATCCCCGGAAGCGGCACGAAACTCAGGAAACGGAACACGACAAGCGCCCCGATCGTGAACCAGATGCGCTGCTTGAGCTCGGTCGCCTTGCTGAAGTTGGCAAGGCTCATATTGCTCGCGATGCTGTCGGCGCGTGAAGCCATTGTGGTGTTTCGATCCTAGCTTGATGCCGGCCCCTGTCCGGCGCAGACAGGACAGATAGGAAGCGGGGTCGCCATTGTCGAACCCCGCCGTCCCGTTTCCATCGATTATTTCGCTCTGGCGGCCTTGTTCGCTGCGGCGCGAGCAGCCTTTTTCTCGGCTTCGGGCTGCGCCTTCTCGATCACCTGGACCGACCCACCGGCCTTTTCGACCGCCGCGATCGCACCCTTGGAGGCACCGGCGACCACGAAATTGGCCTTGGCCTTGATCTCGCC
>JBBSMH010000120.1:0-6677 GCA_038233275.1 Sphingomonadales bacterium
GAGATCTTCTGGCAGGGCCCGGTGCTCGCCGGAGGGCAGCTTTGGCTAGTCAATTCGGAAGGCGGCGTCTGGCGTGTCAGTACCGGCGAAGGTGCCGCGACGCTGGTGCACAACCTCGAAGAGCCGATTAGTCTTCCGCCGGTCGTGGCCAACAACACGCTCTACGTCCTCGACGACAGCGGCCGCATCAGCGCTTTCCGCTAGGGCGAAAGGGTTTTCGCGCTATTAACCATCTCCCGCTATGGGGAGGGGCATGAGCGCGCACGAGAATCCTGGCTCAATCCACTTGCCGAAGAGCGACGTTTCGGCGGTCACCGGACTGCTTGGGCTGGCCTCGCTGCTCGCCTGGATCGCCCTGTGCCGGTCATGGCCCGAAATCTCGGCCTGGTTCGACCTGCCCGGCCCACGCGAGCCGATGACCGGCCCGCACGCCGCGCTGACCGGCTTGGTGATCGCCGCCGTGCCGATGGTGCTCTATTCGGTGATCATCGAAAAGGTGCATCTGCGCTCATCGACCGGGATCGACTGGTCGCTTGCAAGAACCCGCCGCCACGGTTTCGATACCGCGATCGTCAAGCTGATCGGCCTGTGGGCGACCTGGGCAGTGCTCGCCGCACTGTACTGTCTGGGACGATGGTACTGGAACGGCAGTTACGAATTCGCACTGACGGTCCTTGCCTACGCGGTGGGGCCGATGATCGTGCTCTCGATCCCCTATGTGATCTGGCTCGACCGGGTGATGATCGAACCGCGCGATCACAGCTGGCATTTCGGCGCGCTGGTGCTCGGGAGGGACGGCTGGGAAGCGGACGAGGTCAAGCGCCACTGGCGCGCATGGATCATCAAGGGTTTCTTCGGCGCCTTCATGATTTCGATCGTCCCCGGCGGTTTCGCCTATGTCGTAGGCACGCGGATCGAGGATCTGTTCGCCAATCCCGCCGCGCTGGGGCTGTTGCTCATACAGCTGCTGTTCGTGATCGATGTGCAGATCGGCACGGTGGGCTATCTTCTCACGATGCGCCCGCTCGACGCGCATATCCGCTCCGGCAATCCTTTCGTCTCGGGCTGGCTGGCGGCGCTGGTGTGCTATCCGCCCTTCGTGTGGGGGATCATCGGCAATGGCCAGATACTCAATTACGAGGAGAACACGCGCGACTGGGTGTTCTGGTTTTCGGGTAACGACATTCTCCTGTGGGCGTGGGCGGCCTGGCTGGTGTTCCTGACGGTCGTCTATGCCTGGGCGACCTTCGCCTTCGGTATTCGCTTTTCCAACCTCACCTATCGCGGCGTGCTCACCAATGGCCCCTATCGCTTCACCCGCCATCCGGCCTATGTTTCGAAGAACCTGTTCTGGTGGTGCTCGACCCTGCCGTTCCTGGTGGTTTCGGATTCCTGGGTCGACGTGATCCGCAATTGCTTCTGTCTCGCGGTGGTCAATGGGATATATCTTTGGCGCTCAAAAACCGAGGAAGCCCATCTGCTGGCCGAGGATCCGAAATATGTCGCCTACCATGCGTGGATGGCGCAACACGGCCTGCTCACCGCGCCGCTCGAGCGGGCCAGGCGGGCGCTGATGGGCCTGCGTCTTCCGATGATGGCCCGCCAGCCGGCGGAATAGGCTACGCGGGCCTCAGAAGCTGTGCTCGTAGACCCGGCTGACGTCGCCGTTCCATTCGCCGTGATACAGATCGAGCAGCCGCTGGGCGGGAACTTTCCCGCTCTCGACGATCTCGTCAAGCGTCTCGAGGAAGCCGCTTTCATTATCGCCGCTCTGGCCCAGATGGCCACGAGCCGACAGACCCGAGCGGGCAATCGTGAGAACCTCTTTCGCCAGATCGTGCAGCGTTCCTCCTCCGGGAATCGGGGCGTCGAGCGCGAGCCTCGGGACGGCATTGCGCAATTCCTCGCGCTCTTCGACCGACCAGTGACTGACAAGGTTCCAGGCGGCATCGAGCGCGCTCTGATCGTATAGCAGGCCCACCCAGAATGCGGGCAGTGCGCAGATGCGGTTCCACGGTCCCCCATCCGCGCCCCGCATCTCGAGAAAGCTTTTGAGCCGAACTTCGGGGAAGGCGGTCGAGAGATGATCCCACCAATCGCTCTCGCGCGGCTTCTCGCCAGGCAAGACAGAGAGCCTGCCATCCAGGAAATCGCGAAAGCTGAGACCCGCCGCATCGATGTATTTCCCCTCGCGGAAGACGAAATACATCGGCACGTCGAGCATATAGTCGACCCACCGTTCATAGCCAAAGCTGTCTTCGAACACGAAGGGCAGCATGCCGGTGCGGTGCGGGTCCGTGTCGGACCAGATATGGCTGCGATAGCTCAGATATCCGTTCGGCTTGCCCTCAGTGAAGGGCGAGTTGGCGAACAGCGCCGTGGCGAGCGGTTGGAGCGCGAGGCCGGTGCGGAACTTCTGCACCATGTCGGCTTCGGAGGAATAGTCGAGATTGACCTGGATGGTGCAGGTTCGCAGCATCATGTCGAGGCCGAGACTGCCGACGCGCGGCATGTGCCGCATCATGATTTCGTAGCGGCCTTTGGGCATAATGGGGAGGTCTTCGCGCGTCTTGTCGGGCCACATGCCGAGACCCAGAAAGCCGACCCCGAAGCGCTCGCCGATCGCCTTGACCTGTTGCAAATGGCGCCCGGTTTCGTTGCAGGTCTGGTGCAGGTTTTCGAGCGGTGCGCCGGACAATTCGAGTTGGCCGGCCGGCTCGAGGCTGACCGCTCCGTCCTCTCCGCTCATCGCGATGACCCGATTCTGACCATCAGGGACGTTCTCCTCGACCGGGTGCCAACCGAACTCCTGCAGGCTCAGGAGGATATCTCGGATACCTCCTTTTTCGTTATAGGAGGGGGCGCGGTGATCTGCAGTTCGGAAAACGAGCTTTTCGTGCTCGGTGCCGATGCGCCATGCGATCTTGGATTTCTCGCCCCGCTGCATCGGGGCGACCAGCTGACCCCGGCTCTCGATGACGGGGTCATCGCGACCCGAAACTTCACGCGTGCTCATGCTGGTTGCATTAGGAAACCGAACCTCGCCACGCCAGTCATTTGTTCCAGTCTCCTGCCGCCGCCATCCACACTGCGGTCGCGGCGATGGCGGCGGTCTCCCCGCGAAGAATTCGCGGCCCCAGAGCGATCGGCCGAGCCTGCGGGAGCGCGCGGACCGCGTCGCGTTCGGCATCGTCGAACCCGCCCTCTGGCCCAACGAGAAGGGCGGTAGGTCCTGATGAACCGGCGAATACCTTTGCCACGGGTTCGCCGCCCCTCTCGTCGGCGAAGAACAGCGCCCGTTCTTCCGGCCATTCACCCAGCAAGGCGTGAAGCTTCACCGGCTCCGTGAGCTGGGGCAGGGCGGTGCGCGCGCATTGCTCGGCCCCTTCGGTTACAATCGTTGCGGCGCGTTCGGGATTGAGCTTGTCGGCCACGCAGCGGCGCGTGATCACCGGCACGATGCGCGAAACTCCCAGCTCGGTCGCCTTCTCAAGGACGAGGTCGAACCTGTCCTTCTTCAGCAGCGCGGGGACAGCCAGAAGTCCGGCACTTGTTCGCGTTCCCGCAAATGCTCGACGACTTCCACATCGACCGTGCGTCTGCCTGCCTCCACCACCTTCGCCGCCCATTCCCCGGTAATATCGTCGCAAAGGACGACGGCGTCGTCCGGCCCCACGCGCATGACCTTGCCGAGGTAGTGCGCCTGGTTGCCCTCGATGGAGACGCGATCGCCCAGAGCAAGCTCCTGCCCGACGAACAGGCGCGGTGCGCTCCTGGGCGGCCAGGCGGGAGTGGCGGGCATGGCTTTGCAGGTGGCATGCCGGGCGGTAGGGAGCAAGCGATGAGCGACACCGCCTCCACCCCGGAGATCGTCCCAGACAGCGAGCATCGCGGGCTTGTCGCGCGCCTGCCGCCATTGCCGCGCGATCTTGCGCAATTGGCGCGCTTCGACCGGCCGATCGGCTGGTGGCTGCTGTTCTGGCCTTGCGTCTGGGGCGTGTGGTTGACCGGGGCCGGCTGGCAATGGGGCCTGCTCGGCTGGCTGCTGCTCGGAAGCATTGCGATGCGTGGGGCGGGGTGCGTCTACAACGATATCGTCGATGTCGATCTCGACCGGAAAGTGGCGAGGACTGCGGCTCGTCCGCTGGCTAGCGGGCGGGTGTCGAAAATGCTGGCATGGGGTTGGCTGCTGTCGCTGTCCCTGGTCGGGCTTGTCGTCGTGTTCCAGCTTCGGCCACTGGGACAGGGCGTGGCGCTGGGGAGCCTGGTGCTCGTCGCGGCCTATCCGTTCATGAAGCGGATTACCTGGTGGCCACAGGCCTGGCTCGGGCTGATCTTCACCTGGGGGCTGCTGGTGGGCTGGACGCAGTTTCGCGCCGACAATTGGGACGCGGTCATAGCTTTGTATGCAGGCTCGGCGTTGTGGGTGATCGGCTACGACACGATCTACGCCTTGCAGGATCGGGAGGACGATGCGCTGGTGGGCATCCGCTCTTCGGCGCTGCGCCTCGGCCGACGGGTTAAGGGCGGCGTCGCCGCGTTTTACGCGGGGGCGGTTGCTCTTTGGGCGCTCTCCTTCTGGCTCTATCGCGGCGACTGGGTAGCCTTGCTCGCGCTGGCGCCTGCGGCAGGGCATCTGGCATGGCAGGTCGCGACGCTCGATCCGGCCGATCCGGTCAACCCGCTCGACCGCTTCCGTTCCAACCGCGTCGCCGGCGCGCTCATCGCCGCGGCCTGTTTCGTGGTGGGGAACGCCTGATGTGCAACCTCTATCGCATGACGAAGAACAAGGACGAGGTCGCGCGTTGGTTCGACGCGGTGGAAACGCTTGGCGGGGCGAATTACGGCGAGGAAGTCTATCCGGGCACTCCGGGAGTGGTAGTGGCCGAGGGCAGGCTGCAGGCGATGAACTGGGGTTTCCCGCTGCAGATGACGGGGAAGGGCGGCAAGCCGCTGAAGCCCAAGCCGGTGAACAATACCCGCAGCGAGAAATTGGAAAGCTTCTTCTGGCGCTTCAGCTTCGAGGAGCGGCGCTGCCTGATACCCGTCACCGCCTGGGCCGAGGCGGAAGGGGAGAGGGGAGCGAAGACCCGCACCTGGCTGAGCCGCCCCGACGCCGAGCTGTTCGCCTGCGCGGGCATCTGGCACCACTCTGACGAATGGGGCGATTGCTATTCGATGGTGATGACCGAAAGCTGCGGTGCGGCTGCCGGGTGTCACGAGCGCATGCCGGTGCTGCTGGCGCAGGATGATTGGGGGCAGTGGACTTCCGGCGCCCTCGACGAGGCGCGCGCGCTGTGCGTGCCGTGGGAAGGCCCGCTGAGGGTCGGGCGCACGAGCGAGCCGTGGTCCGGCGGTGGACAAACCCGCCTGCTCTAGCGCCGCCGCCTTGCGCGACTCGGCAAGGCGAACTTAACCATGGCGTCATGGCGGATACCTTCGTCGCCCTTTCGGATCCCACGCGTCGCGCGTTGCTCGACAGGCTGAGCGCAAGCGGCGGGCTGACGCTGACCCAGCTTGGCGAAGGGCTCCCGATCACACGGCAGGCAGTGGCCAAGCACCTCGCCGTGCTGGAGGCGGCGGAACTGGTCGCCAGCCAGCGCGACGGACGGTGCAAGCGGCACTATCTGAACCCGCTCCCGCTGGCCAAGATGGCGCGCCGCTGGCTCTCCCGTGTCGAAGAGCTTCCGATCGGCGCCCTGTCCGGTTTCGGCGAGGCTCGTTCGGCGGGCGCGTAGCCGAACATCGGGCGGGTGAGGACGATCTCGTTCATCGCGCATCTCCCGCATAGCTGACAACTTCGAACTCGATCCCGTCCCAGTCGAAGAAATAGAAGCTCCCCGGACCGGGGGCGTATTGCCCCCTGCTGTAGGGCTTGAGGCCGACTTCGGTCACGGCCCGCTCGGCCGCATCAAGATCATCGACCTGCAGGCCGATATGGTTGAGCGGGAGGCCTTTGGCATACCCGCCCCCCGCGGCGTCGTGAGTGTAAATGGCGAGGTAATTGTCTTCATTCCCGACATGGATCGTCCGCCCGCCCTGCGCCGAAGGGCCGCGCCAGCGCTCCCCCCAACCGAGTAGTTTTGCGAACAGCTGTGCGCTGCGGTCGGGATCGGTGACGGTAATGTTGACGTGCTCGATATTGCCGTGGGTCATGCGTTCATCTCCTGTTGTGCTGCCCCGCAAAACGGTGCGGGCACCGTCGATGCCCATGCTTGTGCAATCTCAAGCTAACTTGAAGTCAAGGTTGAAATTCGCTATCACTGTTATCGATGAAAGCGAATGATGTCCTCTCCATCGGCGATCTCGCCCGCCGGACCGGCCTTTCGGTTTCGGCTATCCGCTTTTACGAAGAGAAAGGGCTTGTCGAGGCGTTGCGCAGTAGTGGCAACCAGCGCCGTTTTCTGCGCGGTGACATCCGCCGCCTGAGCTTTATCCTGATTGCCCAGAGGCTGGGTCTGTCATTGACCGAGATCGAGCAGGAGCTTGCCGGTCTGCCGCAAGGCCGCAATCCCACCGCTGCCGACTGGAAGCGAATCAGCGGCACGATCCGCAAGCGGATCGATGCCCAGATTGCCGCGCTCGAAAAGGTCCGCACCGATCTGGACGGTTGCATCGGATGCGGCTGCCTGAGTCTCAAGAAATGCGCGCTCTACAATCCTCGTGACGTGGCGGCC
>JBBSMH010000121.1:0-6664 GCA_038233275.1 Sphingomonadales bacterium
CGATCGCGGCGTCGAGCGCCCACCAGAGCGCCGCTCCCACTCCGGCGAATATGGCCAGGGTGATGGCCACGGTCTTGACCAGCACCTTGAGTATGGCCGGATCGCCTAACTGACCGACCGACAGGGCAAAGGCGCGGGGGAGCGGAGTCATCCGACGGGGGATTGAAGCGGGGCGGCGGCCGAGTCAACGCTGCCATCGTCTCGGGCTTGGCCCGCCAGCGACGAGCCGCTAACGCGCGCCGACCAAACGCTCCGAAGAGGATCAGGAATGAACGATACCCGTTACGATGTTCTCGCGATCGGCAATGCCATCGTCGATGTGATGGCCCCGTGCGACGATGAGCTGATCGAGGAGCTTGGCCTCAACAAGGGTGGGATGACCCTGGTCGATGCCGAGGGTGCTCAGCGGCTTTACGAAGCGATGGGCCCCGCGCGCGAGATTTCCGGTGGCTCGGCGGCCAATACGCTCGCGGGGATGGCCGCTCTCGGCGCGCAATGCGCCTTCGTCGGCCAGGTGGCTGCGGACCAACTGGGCGAGGTCTTTGCGCACGATATCCGCGCGGTCGGAATCGATTTCGACACCCCGGCGCGTGAAGGCGAGCCACCGACTGCGCGCTGCCTCATCTTCGTGACCCCCGACGGCGAGCGGACGATGAACACTTTTCTCGGCGCGAGCCAGTTCCTGCCCCCCGCCGCGCTCGACGATGCGCTGATCGCGAGCGCCGGCATCCTCTATCTCGAAGGCTATCTCTGGGATCCCGAAGAGCCGCGCAGCGCGATGCGGCGCGCGATCGAGGTCGCGCGCGCGGCAGGCCGCAAAATCGCCTTCACCGCCAGCGAGAGCTTCGTCATCGATCGCCACGGGGATGATTTCCGTGCGATGATCGCCGACGGGCTGATCGACATCCTGTTCGTCAACGAGCATGAACTGGCCACGCTGACGGGGGAGAGCGAGTTCGAGGCCGGGCTGGACGCGGTAAAGGGCAAGGTCCCGGTTCTCGTCGCGACTCGCAGCGAAAAGGGCGCGGTCGCCATCGCCGGGGGTACCCGCGCCGAGGTTGCTGCCGAGCCGGTAATGCAGGTGGTCGACACCACGGGAGCGGGCGATCTCTTCGCCGCGGGCTTCCTCACCGGCCACGCGCGCGGCGAGACGCTCGAGCGCTGCCTGCGCATGGGCGCGATCTGCGCTGCCGAAGTGATCAGCCATTACGGCGCCCGGCCTGAGGCCGATTTGCAGGCGTTGGTCGATGAGAAGCTGGGCTGATCTCACTCTACGTCACCCCGGTCCCTTGAGACGGGAGCCGGCTTTCTTCCAGAGTCCTCACAGAAAAGGCTGAGCCCCGGATCAAGTCCGGGTGACGGGATTTAGTTGGGCGCCGGAGGGCCCGCCGCTCCAACCCCTGCGGGAAAGAAGCAATTGCCGATGGCAGTTATTGGGTGGAAACGGACCCTAATCGCTGCGGGGTAAATTGACGGTGAAGCAGGCTCCCTCTCCGTCCTCACGCGTACCGGCACTGAGTGTGCCGTGGAGCTCGTTAGCAAGTGTGGTGATCACCCGCATGCCAAGGCCTGCGCTTGCTGCATATGGATCGAAGTCATCCGAGAGCCCCTGTCCTTCATCGCATACGATCAGCTTACTAGTATCGTCCATCACGCGAAACGCTACATCGATCTTGCCGGCGCCATACTTCGCCGCGTTTGTCACAAGCTCGTTGGTGATCAGACCAATTGCTTGAATCGAACTTGCAGGGACCATGCCTTCGTCCCCTTCAACGGCTATCTCTCGTTCCAAAACGGAACTAAGCTCATCACAAAGGCGCCGTAAGAATGCGGTGCAAGACACCTCATTCCGAGTGTCTGCGTAAAAATGCCGGTGGACCTGCGCGACCGACGCCACACGATTTGCTGCCAATTGAAGGTGGGCGGCGCCGTCACCGGCATCGGGTGACCGGCTTTGCATCTCAAGCAGGCCCGACACGAACTGTAGACTGTTCATCACCCGATGGTCGATTTCCCTAGCCAGTAAGTTGGCTCGTTCAATTGCATTTAAAGAAGATAGCCTCAATTCGAGTTGGTCCATCACGATCGAAGCCAAGTCCTTGAGATCACTGATCTGATCGTTGTCGATTGAGCGGGGTTCCTTGTCGATCACGCACAGGGTGCCAAGATTGTGACCGTCTCCTGTGGTGAGCGGAACAGCAGCGTAAAAACGGAGGCCGAACTCTCCAGCGACGAGCGGATTTGCGAGCGATCGAGGGTCCTTACGGGCATCCTCGATCAAATAGGGTGCGTCTTTCATAATGGCGGAAGCACAAAGCCCAGGCTCCCGGTCGATTTGCTCAACGGGTAAGCCGTGATGCGACTTGAACCAAATCCGGTCTTCATCGACGATGCTGATGATCGCGATCGGAACATTGAGTCGACGCGCTGCAAGCGCTGTAATCCGGTCGAATGCACCGTCAGGTGGGCTGTCAAGAATATCGTAGCGGCGCACCGCTGCCATGCGTTGATCTTCTTTCGACTGTAATTTGTCGACCATTTGCATTGGACATGTTCCGTGGGCCGCGAGTGCTTTGCGCACACGATCATCGTCGATCAGGCGATCGATGCCTAACCGCAAAAGGCCGAGAATGGAAGTTTCGCCTTGCTGACGGTTTGACGATGGCGCCGTTTGCCAACGACTCAGGATGACGTCAGCAATGGGGTCGCTTCCAGGCCTTAGCCCGAATGTCCGCAATTGCCCACCAGCGGACGACCTCGCTAGCTGCCAGTCCCGCTCTTCCGCTCCACCTCGCGCCAGCCGATGTCGCGGCGGCAGAAGCCGCTGGGGAAATCAATGGCATCCACAGCGGCGTAAGCCCGCGCCTGGGCATCGGTAACGGTCGCGCCGGTCGCGGTCACGTTGAGCACCCTGCCGCCGTTCGCGGCCAATCGCCCGTCCTCGTCGCGCTTGGTGCCCGCGTGGAATACCTTCGCGCCCTTCGCCTCCGCGCTCCCCAGATCGATCCCGCCGCCCTTTTTGGGCGTGCCGGGATAGCCCTCGGCCGCCATCACCACCGTCAGCGCGGTGTGGTCCGAGAAGCGCGGCGTCTCCGCTTGGTCCAGCCGCCCTTGCGCGCAGGCGAGCATAAGTTCGCCCATATCGCTTTCCAGCCGCATCATCAGCACCTGGCACTCAGGATCGCCCAGTCGCGCGTTGTATTCGATCAGGCTGGGACCGCTCTGGGTCAGCATCAACCCCGCGTAGAGCACCCCCGAATAGGGCACCCCTTCGGCGCGCATGGCCTCGACCGTGGGCCGCACGATCTCGGCCATCACCCGCGCCTGCAATTCCTCGCTCAGTACCGGGGCGGGCGAATAGGCCCCCATGCCCCCGGTATTGAGGCCGATGTCGCCCTCGCCCACGCGCTTATGATCCTGCGCGGTGCCGAAGGGGAGGATCGTCTCACCATCGGTCAGCGCGAAGAAGCTGGCCTCCTCGCCGCTGAGGAATTGTTCGATCACCACCTCGGCCCCCGCTTCACCGAACCGTCCGTCGAACATCTCGCCGAGCGCCTCCTGCGCCTCCTCGCGCGTTTCTGCGATCACTACGCCCTTGCCCGCCGCCAGCCCGTCGGCCTTGAGCACGAAGGGCGCGTCAAACCGCTTGAGCGCGCCCCACGCCTGTTCGAGCGAGGTCGTGCGGACGTATTTCGCCGTGGGGATGCCCGCGCGCTCGCACAGATCCTTGGTGAAGCCCTTGCTGCCCTCCAGCTGCGCGGCTGCTTGCGAGGGCCCGAACACCGGCACGCCCGCCGCGCGCAAACTGTCCGCTAGCCCGTCAACCAGCGGCGCTTCGGGGCCGATCGCCACCAGGCCGATGTGGCGCGAGGTGCAGAATTCGACCACCGCGCCGTGATCCGCCGCATCGAGATCGACGCATTCGGCATGCTCGGCGATGCCCGGATTGCCCGGCGCGGCATAGAACCTGTCCCCGTCTCCTGACAGCAGACGGGATTGCGCCAGCTTCCAGGCTAGCGCATGCTCGCGGCCGCCGCCGCCCAGCAGAAGGATATTCATGGCCGCCGATTCCTCTTCCACCGATGACGCCCGGGACAATGACGCCTCCGGACTGGTAGCGCGCGAGGGCGAGGGCGACAACGCGCCCGCCTATTCGATAACCGAGATTTCCAGCCTCCTGAAGCGCACCGTAGAGGACCGTTTCGGCTTCGTCCGACTGCGCGGCGAATTGTCAGGGGTGAAGCGCGCCGCCTCGGGCCATCTCTACGCCTGCCTCAAGGACGAGACGGCGGTGATCGATGCGGTGATGTGGAAGGGCAGCAGCGCTCGGCTGGCCTTCATGCCCGAGGACGGACTTGAGGTGGTGGCAAGCGGCAAGCTCACAACCTATCCCGGGCGGTCGAAATACCAGATTGTGATCGAACGGATGGAGCTGGCGGGCGAGGGCGCGCTGCTGGCGCTGCTTGAAAAGACCAAAGCGCGGCTCGAGGCGGAAGGGCTGTTCGCGCCGCAACGCAAGCGGCCGCTGCCCTACATCCCGCGCACCATCGGCGTGGTCACCTCCCCCACCGGCACGGTGATCCGCGACATCCTCCACCGTCTCGCCGACCGCTTTCCCAGCCAGGTGGTGGTCTGGCCGGCGCTGGTGCAGGGACAGGGCGCGGCCGAGCAGGTTGCCGGGGCGGTGCGAGGTTTTTCGCAGATGGCGCAGGGCGATCCGTTGCGGCCCGATCTGGTGATCGTTGCGCGCGGCGGGGGCTCAATCGAGGATCTGTGGTGTTTCAACGAGGAGGTCGTGGTGCGCGCCATCGCCGAATGCTCCATCCCCACGATCAGCGCGGTCGGGCACGAGACCGACACGACGCTCGCGGATTATGCTGCCGACCGGCGTGCCCCGACCCCTACCGCCGCTGCGGAAATCGCGGTGCCGGTGCGCGCCGAACTAGCCGCCGCACTGGGCGAATTCGCCGCGCGCAAGAAGAGCGCAATCCTGCGCCCGGTCGCGTTGGGGCGCGAACGGCTGGAGGCGCGCGCCGAGCGGCTGCCGACAGCCGAAGCGCTGCTCCAGCCCCAAGCGCAAAAGCTCGACGAACTGACGGAACGGTTGCGTCGGGGGCTGACCGACCGCGCCGCGCAGGGCCGCGAACGGCTGGGCAAATGGCAGCTTCGCCCTGCCTTTCTCGAGAGCAGGCTGCGCGAGGCCCAGCGAGCGCTGACGGCCCAGCGCTTCGATCCGGGGCTTGTCGTGCGCCCGCTGGTCGAACGGCGCGAGAGATTGGCGGCGCTGGCGCGGCTGGCCGGGCAGCTCCATCCCGACCGACCGCTGGAGCGCGGCTACGTCCGCGTGACCGGCCCCGATGGCCGAACCGTCCCCAGCCGCGACGATGCGGCGAAGCTCGCTGCGCTGGCGCTCAAATTCCGCGACGGAGAGCTGGACGTCGTGCCGGCAAACAGCAAGCGGGCGGGCAGTCCTGCGCGCAAACCCGCGCCCGGCGGCGGAACGCCGCCGCGGCAGGATGATTTGTTCGGGTGAGAGGCAAATGCTAGGGCGCGATCGATGCTGATGAACAAGAATGCCAGCCCGCCGGACGGTGCGGCGCAGCTGCGCTACGGCCCCAACGGTTTCCGCGTGCTACGCCCCGGCAGCCATGTGTTCTGCGCGGTCAGCGGCCGGCCGGTGCCGCTGGAGGAATTGCGATATTGGAGCGTCCATCACCAGGAGGCCTATGCCAGCGCCGAGCTGGCGACGGAGCGGCTCAAACCGTGAGGTTTTGCGCCGCCATCGTGACGGCGGCTCTTATCGCCGCTGGCTGCGTCCCCCGCGCCGAACCGCAGCCTGTCCCACCCACGAGCGACACGCGCGCCACGGAAGCCGTGCAGCCTGCCCCTGCGTCTGAACCCGATCGCGCTGAACCGATACGTCGCAATTTCGCTTTCGAGGGCGCGCTGGAACAGGGCGGTTGGATCAGGGGGACCGTCCCATCGAACACTGTTTCTGCCGCACTGAGGGGCACGCCGCTCAGTTATGACGCGCAGGGCCGTTTCTTCGCCGCCTTCGATCGCGACGAGAGCTCCAATGTCACGCTTTCCGCGACGCTCGATGACGGGCAAGTGATTTCCCGCACCCTCGCCATCGCGCCGCGCGGCTGGGATATCGAGCGCGTCAATTTGGCGCGCCGCCCGGGCGGCGCGAGCGAATCCTTCCTCGCGCGGCGGCGGCCCGAGCTCGAAGCGATCTATCTCGCACGGCAAAGGCGGACCGGAGCCGAAGGCTGGCGGCAGGATTTCGTCTGGCCAGTGACAGGGCGCATTTCGGGCCGGTTCGGGTCGCAGCGCATCTACCGCGGCGAAGAGGCGGGTAGCTATCATTCGGGTATCGACGTCACTTCGGGGACCAGCGGCACGCCCTATGTAGCGCCGGCCGATGGGGTGGTGGTGCTGGCGAGAGAGGATTTCAGCCTCGAGGGGAACCTGCTGATCATCGACCACGGGCAAGGCCTGAACAGCGCTTTCCTGCATTCCGAAAGGATTTACGTGCGCGAAGGCGAGCGGGTCCGGCAGGGGCAGCACATCGGCGATATCGGTGCCACTGGTCGCGCGACGGGGCCGCATCTGCACTGGAGCCTGATGTGGCGCGATTCGCGGCTCGACCCGCTGCTTTTCA
>JBBSMH010000122.1:0-6585 GCA_038233275.1 Sphingomonadales bacterium
CGGTCTATCCCGTGGCCGAGATTGAAGACGTGCGGGCGCCCGGCAAAAGCCCTTAGAACCGCTTTCGTGCGCTCTTCGAGAGCAGCAGTGCCGGCGAGCAGCAACAAGGGATCGAGATTGCCTTGGACGGGCATGTCTGGCGGCAATTCGCGATCCACCCATATCGGATCGAGCGTCTCGTCCACACCCAAGGCCGTCACGCCCGTTTCGCGGGCATAAGCGGGGAGCTTTTCACCCGCGCCCTTGGGAAAACCGATGACGGGCGTGTCCGGGTGGGTATCTTTCAAAGCCGCTACGATGGCTGCAGTGGGCGCGATGACCCAGCGTTCGAATTCATCGGGCGCCAAGCTTCCCGCCCAGCTGTCGAACAGCTGCACGGCCTCGGCACCGGCGTCGATCTGGCCTCTCAAATAGGAGATGGTCCGGTCCGCTACGGCTCCGATGATGTCCTTCATCGCACCCGGATCGCGATAGGCCATTGCCCGCGCCTGATGCTGGTCGCGGCTCCCTTCGCCTGCAATCATATAGGTCGCGACGGTCCAGGGGCTGCCTGCAAAGCCCAGCAGCGTCGTCTCAGGGCCCAGCCGCGCCTTTACCCTCGCCACGGTGTCGTAGATGCCCCGAAGGCGCTCAGGCACGCTTGTGAGGCTCTCCAGCGTGTGATCCACCAGCGTCGGCGAGAGCTGCGGCCCCTCTCCGGGCGTAAAGGTCAGGTCCTGGCCCATCGCAAAAGGGACGATGAGGATATCGGAAAACAGGATCGCGCCGTCGAAACCGAAGCGCTCGATCGGCTGCAGGGTCACTTCGGCAGCCGCCTCCGCGTCGTAGACCAGCTCGAGAAATCCGCCCTTCTCGGCTCTCAAGGCGCGATATTCAGGAAGATAACGCCCGGCTTGCCGCATCAGCCAGATCGGGACCCGCTCCGAGCGCCTGCCGTTCAGCGTATCGAGAAGGAGACCGGGCATCGCGAGTCACGTCCAATCAAAATAATATATATATTTAATAAGGTTGATGGAGTCTGTTGGCCCTGTGGAAAGCGGGGATTGGCGCGCCCTGCCCGATTTCTCCCGCTTTGAACAGAGGACTGGCGCTCGCGAATCGCCAGCCACCATGCGTCAAGACAATCCTCTCCCCGCTATCCCCAGCCTGTCGAGAACCGCATCCCCCTGTCCACAAGCCGGCTTGCGAAAGCGCCGGTAGCGGGCATGGATTGTATCCCCGAACTTGTCGGCAGGTTTCTCCCGTGGTTTATGCCGCCCGGTTTCCACAGGCCGGGAGTTCTACCTCCACCATGCCCAGCACCCACCTCCATCTGGTGTCCGATTCGACCGGCGAGACGCTGGAGATGATCGCTAAGGCGGCTCTGGCGCAGTTCGAAAATGCCGAGATCGACCGTCACTTCTGGCCGATGGTCCGCTCGCACAAGCACCTCGAGAGGATCGTGCCCGAACTTTCGGCCAATCCCGGGCTGGTGCTCTACACCCTGGTCAATCAGGACACCCGTCAGCGGCTGGAGGAGCATTGCCGCACACTTGGTATTCCCGCGGTGCCCGCGATCGATGCGGTGACCGAAGCGCTCGAAGTGGCCCTGGGCCGCGAAGCGCATGGCAGACCGGGACGTCAGCACGCGATGGACGAGGCCTATTTCGACCGTGTCGAGGCGATCCAGTTCACCATTGCGCACGACGACGGCGTCGGCTGGGAGAATTGGGAAGAGGCCGACGTCGTGCTGGTCGGCGTTTCGCGCAGCTCCAAGACGCCGACCAGCATCTATCTCGCCAATCGCGGCTACAAGGTCGCCAACATCCCGCTGGTTGTCGAAAGTCCGCCGCCGGGCTCGCTGTTCGAGCTCAAGCACCCGCTGGTGGTGGGGCTGACCACTGCGCCCGAGCGGCTGGTCCAGATCCGCCGCAACCGGCTGCTGAGCCTCAACGAGGCGACACACACCCCCTATGTCGATGCCCAGAATGTCAGCAGGGAGGTGGCCTTCGCCCGACGGATGTTTGCCGACAATGGCTGGCCGGTGATCGATGTCACCCGCCGCTCGATCGAGGAGACCGCAGCAGCGGTGATCAAGCTGCTCGGCGAACGCGAACGGCGCGAGGGCGGCGATCTGTTCGAAGGCGTCAAACCGATATGACAGGTTTCTCTCTCGAACCGCTCGTCCTCGCCTCCGGGAGCGCCTCGCGCCGGGCCATGCTCGAGGCGGCGGGGGTGGAATGCGAAGTCGAGCGCCCCTCTGTGGACGAGCGTGCGCTGGAAGCCGAAATGTCCGGATCGGAAGCAGACGAGATCGCGCAGGCCCTGGCGGCGGCGAAGGCAGCTTCGGTCTCTGCCGATTTCCCGGTGCGATTGGTGCTGGGCAGCGATTCGCTGGTCGAGGTGGACGGTCGCCGCTTCGACAAGCCGGCATCGAGCGCCCAGGCCGCGGAGCATCTGCGATTCTTTTCGGGCAAGGTCATGACCCTTCACAGCGCGGCCGCACTGGCGCGCGATGGCAAGATTGCCTGGATAGGCGGAGACTTCGCGCGGCTGCGGGTTCGCGAGCTTTCGGATGACTTCATCGAAACCTATCTCGCCGCCGAATGGCCGCAGGTGGGCGGCTGCGTGGGCGTGTTCCGCATCGAGGCGGCCGGGCCACATCTGTTCGAGAGCATCGCCGGCGACCAGTTCACCGTCCTGGGAATGCCGTTGCTGCAGGTCCTGGGGGCCTTGCGCGAGCACGGGGCGGTAGCGGCATGACCGCCTATGCCGAGGTGATCGGCGATCCTATCGACCAGTCGAAGAGTCCGGCGATCCACAATTTCTGGCTTGGAAAACTTCGGATCCCGGCGGAATATCGCGCTTGCCACGTCGCTTCGGACGGGCTTGATGAGTACCTCGCTACGCGGCGCAGCGACCGGTCTTGGCGCGGATGCAATGTCACGATGCCCCACAAGGAAGCCCTGCTATGCCGCAGCAGGCTGGACTGGATTGTGGCCCGCGCGGCTGTGGTCAAAGCAGTGAACACAGTCGTGAAAGGGCGAAGCGGACTGACAGGGAACAACACTGACTGGGCCGGGTTCTTGGAGCCCCTCGAACCGCTCATCGGGCAACCGCATCTTTTCCGGATGGCGCGTATCATCGGCACCGGCGGGGCGGCTCGGGCAATAGTTTCCGCGTTACACCACCACGGTTTTACGCTCGTGTTGGCAGGAAGAAATACGAAGAAGGCCGAGCGCTTGCTCGACGAGCTCGCTCAATCGGGCGAGCACCATTCCGTGCCTCTGGACTATTTCGCCGCGCCCACCGACTTCGCCTTCGACGACCGCCAGGGCTGCTTCGATCTCGTGGTCAACGCCAGCCCGCTCGGCATGACGGGCCAGCCGCCGCTGGCTTTCGACTGGAGCCATGCCCCGCCCGGTTCGATCGCCTACGACGTCGTGACCGATCCGGCGGAGACCGAGTTTCTCCGCAACGCCCGCGCATCGGGTTTCGCCACTATCGACGGACTCGCCATGCTGATTGGGCAGGCGGCGCTAAGTTTCGAGTTGTTCTTCGGCCAGCCCGCCCCTCGCCAACACGATGCGGAACTGCGCGAGTTGTTGATGCAATGAGCAAGCCACTGATCCTCGGCCTCACCGGTTCGATCGGCATGGGCAAGTCCACCGTCGCAGCGATGTTTAGGGCCGCTGGAGTGCCCGTTTTCGACGCCGACCTGGAAGTTCGATCGATGCAGGGCGCTGACGGTGAACTCGTTGAGGCCATTGAAGCGGCCTTTCCCGGCAGCACCGGCCCCGAGGGCGTGCAGCGGGAGAAACTGGGCGAGCAGGTGTTCGGCAATCCGCAAGCACTCGCGCGGCTCGAGGCGATCGTTCACCCGGTGGCTGCCCAAAAACGTGCTGCGTTCCTGCTCGAACATGCCGGTGCGCCGATCGTGGTTTTCGACATACCGTTATTGTTCGAAAAGGGCGGTTACGAGCAGGTCGACCGGATCGCCGTCGTATCGGCGCCCGCCTCAGTGCAGCGCGAGCGGGTCCTTTCCCGACCCGGCATGACAGAGGAAAAATTCGCGCAGATCCTCGCTATTCAAACCCCAGATGCCGAAAAACGTACGCGCGCCGAGCATGTGATCGAGACGGGCTGTCCGCTCGAGGAAACCGAGCGATGGGTGGAGGCCCTTGTGGAAGAGCTGCGCGCGGCCGGATAGAGCTGGCGATAGCAGACTGAGCGCGCAACTGGCACTTGCGCTGCCGCTCCAACGCAGCGATACATGTCTCGATGCGCGAGATCGTGTTCGATACCGAAACCACCGGACTCGACCCCCGAACGGGTGACCGAATGGTCGAAATAGGTTGCATCGAGCTCGAAAACCTCGTTCCCACCGGCCGGACCTTCCACGCTTATTTCAACCCCGAGCGCGATATGCCCGCAGGCGCCGAGGCGGTCCACGGCCTTTCCGCCGCGTTTCTCGCCGACAAGCCGAGGTTTCGCGACAAGGCCGCCGAATTGCTCGAATTCCTGTGCGACGTACGGCTGGTGGCACACAATGCCGGGTTCGATTTCGCCTTCCTCAACCACGAGCTCGGCCTGTGCCAATTGGAAGCGGTTTGCACCACGCGGATGGTCGATACCGTCGCTCTGGCACGCAAGCGGCACCCGGGGGCGAAGAATTCGCTCGACGCGCTGTGCGCCCGCTATGGGATCGATCGCAGTCACCGCGTGAAACACGGCGCGCTCCTTGATGCGGAACTGCTCGCGCAGGTTTATGTCGAATTGTGCGGTGGGCGGCAGATTGGTCTCGAGCTGGCGGCCGAGGAGAGAGGCGTGGCACGCCAGATCTTCAGCGAACTGCGCAAGGCCCCCACAGGCGAGCGCCGCGAGCCGCGCGTCCACGTGCCCAGCGAGGCGGAACTCGCCCGGCACAAGGCGTTTGTTGGAACCATGCAAGCTCCGCTCTGGGGTGCGTGATTGCTTACCGGGGGGTCGCAGGCGACGGGATCGGACAATTTGAAGGAGAACTGCCCTTATGGATATCCGCGTCTCGGGACATCAGATCGATACCGGTGAAGCCCTCCAGGACTATGTATCGGGCCGCCTCACTTCCATGGTCGAAAAATACTTCAACCGCGCCCTGTCGGCCCATGTGACCTTCGGCAAGGCCGCGGGCGGCGCCTTTTCAAGCGATATCGTCGCTCATGTAAACAAGGGGCTGGTGCTCAAATCGCATGCCGAGGCGCACGATGTCCACATGGCCTTCGACCAGGCGCAGGCAAAGATGGACAAGCAGCTGCGCCGCTACAAGCGGCGCATTCAGGACCGGCACGAACAGGCAGCCCATGCGGAGGCGGAAGCCGACGCAGCCTATCGCATCTTCGCCGCGCCGCTGCCCGAAAACGACGATCAGGAAGTGGACGAAGGCGGCCCGCCGGTGATCGCCGAAACCACGCTGGATATTCCCGAGACGAGTGTGGCCGATGCCGTGATGATGCTCGATCTGCGCGACACCAACGCCCTGTTCTTCAAGAACGGAGCGACCGGCCGGCACAATATGGTCTATCGCCGCCGCGATGGCTCGATCGGCTGGGTGGAGCCGCACTAGCGGAACCGGGATGGCCAATCGGCAGGACAATACGGCGAACGGGGCCGAGTTGCACTATCGCGCGCTCGAGCGGCTCTACGCCTCGGCCCCGGTCAACGCTCTATTCGATTCGCGCCTCGCGATACGGGGGCGCGGAGATTCACGACTGGTCTTTACCGTTACCGAGGCGTGCTATCACGCCGCCGGCGCGGCGCACGGGACGATCTATTTCAAGATGCTCGACGATGCAGCCTTCTACGCCGCGAATTCGCTGGTCACCGACCGGTTCCTGCTGACCACCAGCTTCAATCTTCATTTCACCAAGCCCGTGCGCGAGGGCGAGGTGGTGGCCGAGGGACGTTGGATAAGCGGGCGCAAGCGCGTCTACGTAGCCGAATCACGGCTGGTCGATGCGCAAGGGGACGAGATCGGGCGCGGAACGGGCACCTTCATGCGCAGCCGCTTCGCCCTGTCGAGCCTCGCCGGTTATCGCGGCTGACATGGACGCGAGGCTGCCCGCCCATCTCGAGATTTCGGGCCTCATCCGCGCCGCGGAGGCTGCGGGCGGCTTTGCGACCGTGCTTTCGCGCGGGGAACGCGATGCTGGGGTCGTCCTTATATTAACCAGGGAGCGCGACAGGAGCTCGCGATTGTGGGAGCGCATGCCTCAATTGGACGGCTCGCGGGAGTTCACCTGTACGCGCGAGGAAAATACTGAAAACAAAGAAGAATTTTTCCAATACGTAAAGCGTCGCGGCGAACAGGATCCAGACGCCTGGGTGCTTGAGCTCGAAAACGTAAATTTTGAACGCCTCGTCGGAAACCATGGTCACTGAGGTTGACCTGGTCTCATTTGTGACTATTTGGCCGCCCACTTCGAACGCGCAGGCGGTCCGGACGGCATTGGGGTCGATCGACTAGCACGCAGACGGGGGGTGGCCGGCAGGCCGCTTGACCGACCGAATTTCAGAGAGGCTTAGACGCCCACCCGGTCCCAGCCTGCGCCAGGTCCATTCACCGCACAG
>JBBSMH010000123.1:0-6559 GCA_038233275.1 Sphingomonadales bacterium
CACGACCGCCGCCGCCACAACGGGTCCTGCCAGCGGGCCACGGCCCGCTTCGTCTACGCCCACGATCAGGGGCGCGGCATCAAGCCCTTGTTCGGGAGTTGCACACATCATGACCAAAGCATCCATCCTTGCCGCCACCCTATCGCCCCTGCTCCTCGCCGCAAGCTGCGGCAGCGTCCCGAGCGGGGATAGCGCCACCAATTCGACCCCGACCGCAGGCGCTGATGCTGGAGAGTTCGATGGCGAGTTCGCCATCCAGAGCTTCGGCACTTTCGACGAACCCTGGGCCTCCGCCTTCGTGCCGGGCACATCGGTGCTGGTGATGACGCTCAAGAGCGGCGAAATGCGCGGCTACGACACGCGCAGCAAGCGCGCGATCTCCTTCACCGGCGTTCCGCAAGTCGATTATGGCGGTCAGGGCGGGTTGGGCGATGTTGCCTTCCTGCCGGGCGAAAGCGCTTCCACCCTCACGCCACGCACGATCTACCTCAGCTGGGCGGAGGCAGGCGAAGGCGATACACGCGGCGCGGTGGTCGGGCGCGGGCGGATGGTGTGCGAGGACCACCAGAGCTGCGGCATTCGCGACTTGAAGGTAATCTGGCGGCAAACCCCCAAGACCAGCGGGCGCGCGCATTATTCGCACCGGATCAGCTTCAGCCCGGATGGTGAGCACCTGTTCATTGCCAGCGGGGATCGGCAGAAGATGGAGCCGGCGCAGGATACCTCCAATACGCTCGGCTCGATCGTCCGGCTCAACCTCGACGGCACGCCCGCCGCCGGCAATCCGCTTTCCTCGCAAGGCGGCGTCTCGCGCGAAATCTGGAGCTGGGGCCACCGCAACATCCTCGGCATGGATTGGGACGCGCAGGGGCGTTTGTGGCAGGTCGAACACGGCCCCAAGGGCGGCGACGAGCTCAATCTGGGGCAGCGCGGGGCGAATTACGGTTGGCCGGTGCGCTCGAACGGGGTGCACTACAACGACGATCCGATTCCCGATCACGCAGCCGGCGACGGGTTCGCCCACCCGGCTTTGAGCTGGACGCCCGTGATCGCGCAGGGCGACATGCTGATCTATCGCGGCGACCTGTTCTCCGGAATGACGGGCGACGCCTTGATCACCGGGCTCAAGGCGCAGAACATCGTCCGCGTGTCTTTCGACGGGGAAAAAGCGCGCGAGGTGGCGCGCTATCCGATGGACGAACGGATCCGCGCCATCGCCGAAGCGCCCGATGGCGCGCTATGGGTGATCGAGGACGGCGAGGGAGCGCGGCTGCTGCGCCTGGCTCCGCGCTAGGGCCATATCTATCGACTTTCGGCCTCGGCGCTCCTAGGCGGCCGCGCGCCATGCCAAGCATCGTTCCCCTATCTGCGATCGATCCCGCGTTGATCGAGCAATTGCTGGACGCAGCGTTCGGCCCGGAACGCCTCGAACGCACTGCCTACCGCATCCGCGAAGGCGCGGAGTGGCTTCCCGCGCTCAGCTTCGCCGCGCTGGACGAGGAGGAATATCTCGTCGGCTCGATCCAGCTATGGCCGGTAGCCCTGACCGATTCGCAGCATCGCCCGCACCCGCTGCTGATGGTCGGCCCGGTGGCGGTGATGCCCGGCCGGCAGGGCGAGGGGTTCGGAAAGGCGCTGACGAGCGCGGCCTTGGCAGCCATCGACCCGGAGGTCCCGCTGCCGCAGGTACTGATCGGTGACGAGGCCTATTATGGCGCATGGGGCTTTTCCGCCGCGCATACCTCAGGCTGGCGCTGCCCCGGCCCCTGGGACCCGAGCCGACTCCTGTCCCGCGCCGACGACCCCGCGGTGCTACCGCGCGAAGGCATGCTCAGGCCGTGGCCAACCCGCTTGGCGCAATAGCGCAATTCTGGCATCGCGGCGGTGCCGATGCCTTATACGCCCCCGCCCGATCTCGCCAACATGTCGCTCGCGGAAATCGCCGAGGCGGTGGAAGCGCGCAAGCTTCCTCCGGTCGAACAATGGTCGCCGGACAATACCGGTGACAGCCATATGCGCATCGCCGCCGACGGCAGCTGGTATCACGACGGTAGCCGCATCACTCGCCCGGCAATGGTCCGCGCCTTTTCCGGCCTGCTCTTCCGCGAGCCGAATGGCAGCCATTGGCTCGTCATGCCGTATCAGAAGCTCTCGATCGAGGTGGAGGACGCCTGCTTCATTGCCACCGATGTGAGGCTGAGCGAAGGCAGTCTCGCCTTCCGCCTCAATACCGACGAGCTGGTGGTCGCCGGGCCCCATCATCGCCTGCGCGCCGCGGGCGACCGGCAAGCGCCCGCGCTCTATCTTCATGTACGCCGCGGCTGCGAGGCGCGCCTCAACCGCTCGACCTACGAGCAACTCGCGCAAATCGCCCTCGAACTAGGGAATGACTGGACGGTGGCAAGCGGGGGCGAAACCTTCTCGCTGATTCCCGCATGAGCGCGCTGTTCGAACGTCTCAAGCAACTGTTCGACGGGGGACACGCACGCGAGGTGGAGGGCCTGCTGTCCGACCGCCGCTTCGCCGATCTCGACCGGACGGCGGACGCAGCGGTGCTCATCGCGGTGACCGACCGCGACGATACGCAAGGGGGACCGGGCGTGCTGCTCACGCAGCGGCCCACCACCATGCGCGACCATCCGGGGCAAGTGGCCTTTCCCGGCGGCAAGCTGGACGAGGGCGAGGATGCAGTGGTCGCCGCACTGCGCGAGGCGCGCGAGGAACTGGCGCTCGATCCCGCCGACGTGCGCGTAATCGGAACCAGCGACCGCTATCAGACCGGCACAGGATTCGATATCACCCCGGTGCTGGGCGTGATCCCGCCCGACCTGCCGCTCCGGCCTTGCGAGCGCGAAGTCCAAAGCTGGTTCGAGGCACCGCTTGCGCTGTTGATGGACCGGCGCAAATGGAGAGAAAATTCGGTCTTCTGGAAGGGCGCGGACCGGCGCTATTACGAGATGGATTTCCAGGGCTATCGCATCTGGGGCGTCACCGCGGCGATCTGCATCAACCTCTCGCGGCGGCTCGAATGGGTGGAGGCGAGTTGTGAGTGAGAGCCTGCCCAACGCCGAATGGACGCGCCGCGAAAGCCTTGGCCGGCTGGTCGTGGCGCTGGGCGCGGACCAGGTGCGCTGGGTCGGCGGCTGCGTGCGCGATACCTGGCTCGGGCTCGAAGCGCAGGATATCGATGCGGCGACGCGTCACCCCCCCGCCAGGGTCATCGACCGGTGCAAGGAAGCGGGCATCCGCATCGTTCCCACCGGAATCGATCACGGCACCGTCACCGCGATTTTCGAGGACGGGAATGTCGAAATCACCACCCTGCGACGTGACGTCGCGACCGATGGCCGCCACGCCACGATCGCCTTCAGCGAGGACTGGCGCGACGATGCCGCGCGGCGCGATTTCACCATCAACGCGCTCTACACTCATCCCGAAACGCTCGAGATTTCGGATTATTTCGGCGGGCTCGAAGACCTTGCCGCGCGGCGCGTCCGCTTCATCGGAGACCCGGCCACTCGCATCCGCGAGGATCATTTGCGGATCCTGCGCTATTTCCGCTTCGCCACTCGCTTTGCCGACGATTGGGACGCCGACGCGACGGCGGCCTGCAGCGCGCTCGCGCCCACGCTCAAGGGGCTGAGCCGCGAGCGCGTGGGCTGGGAACTGCAACGCCTGCTGTCGCTGCCCGATCCTTCGCCGACCGTTGCCAAGATGCGCGAATTGGGCGTGATGCAGGAGGTTCTGCCTGAATGCGGCCGGCGCGAGGTGGCAAGGTTGGGCGAGCTCATTGCGGCGGAGAAAGAAGCCGGCATCGCGCCCGACACGATGCGGCGGCTGGCGGCGTTGCTGCCCGCTATCTCCTCCGTGGCCGAGGCCGTTTCGGCGCGTCTGCGCCTTTCCAGGCAGCAGCGCAGCCGTCTCACCTGCGTTGCCGAGCGCGACAACCGCGACGGTGAAAATCCCCGCGCCCTCGCCTATGATGTGGGCAAGGAGTGCGCGATCGACCGGCTGTTGCTGCAGGGCGCCGACACCGGCCGCCTTGCTGGCTGGGAGGCGCCACGGTTTCCGCTCAAGGGAGGTCAGCTGATCGCCGCCGGACTGGAACCGGGCCCGCAGGTAGCGAGGCGGCTGCAGGCCATCGAGCGCGAGTGGGTCCGCCGTGGCTTTCCCGATGTCCGGCCTGAAGAAATGATGGGTTGGCAGGACGGCGCATAAGAGCGAAGCGACCATTGCGCGTTGGTCAGCCTAGCTTAAGCCGGGGACGGCTATAACCGGCCATGCGGTTGCCATTTACGGCAGGCTTTGGAATAGAGTGCCTGCTTCCCTTTGGACGGGAGCCGTGGGGTGAGCGTGAAAATCCATTCCCGCCCGCTCTTTACATCCCTGTCGGCCGCGATGCGCTCGCCAGCGCGTGGGGGCCAATCGTCTTGAACAAGTCTTGGAGTAATAACATGAAATTCGCGAAGCTGGCGGTTGCCGCAATCGCCCCCGCTTTCATTCTGGGCGCCACCCCTGCGCTGGCCAACGAGCAGGTTGCCGTCGGCGCGACCGTCTATGGCCCGGAAGGTAACGAGGTGGGACAGATCGTCCAGGTCGAAGGCGGGCAGGCCGTTCTCGACACTGGCAAGCACAAGGTTCCGCTGGGCGTTGACATGTACGGCCAGGGCGAGACCGGCCCGACGATCACCGTTACCAAGGCGCAGCTCGACGGCATGGTCGATGCGCAGCTCGCCGAAGCGGCGGCCAAGCGCGATGCCGCGCTGGTCGTAGGCGCCGAAGCCATGGCTGCCGACCATGCCCCTCTGGGCACCGTGCTGGAGATCGAGGGTGACAATGTCGTGATCGCTCGCGGCGGCGACGAGATGAACAAGGTCACGCTGTTGCGGACCCATTTCGACGCCACCGACCATGGGCTGATGGCGCGCCTCACCAATGCGCAGATCGACGCCGCCATGGAAGCGCAGGGCGGACAGTAAACTTACCCTGAGCCCCTTCAGGGTCGCAAGGAAGGCGGGGAGCGGGATGACCGCTCTCCGCCTTTTTCGTGGCTTCACCCGAACCTGTTATCGCGGGGGAAGCCTTGCGGGGGCAAGCGGCCAGCGCCGCCGCGCGCGACCTTCCATTGCCACATGTCGGGCTCGGTGCGGGTGCGCCCGCTCTCCCCCCCCATCGCCCAAGACAGCCCGTTCTCGAGCCGGAAGGTGATCACGTCGCTGAGGCCACCGTCGCGGTAACGCTGGAGAGTGACCCCCTGTCCGCGGGCAAGATCGGGCAGTTCTTCCAGGTTGAACACCACCAGCTTGCGGTTGTCGCCGACCACCGCGACATGATCGTGTCCCGGCTCGATCGGGCGGACCACGCGAAGCCGGGCATCGCCCTTGAGATTTACGACCTGCCGACCTTTGCGCGTTTCGGCGAGCAAATCGTCCGTCATTGCGGCAAAGCCCTTGCCGGTGCTCGCCGCGAGCAGGAGACGGCGGCCGGGCTGGTGGACGATTACCGCCACGATGTTCGCACCGGCATCCATGTCGAGCGTGTTGCGCACCGGTTCGCCGAAGCCGCGCGCGCTCGGCAGCCGGTCTGCGCCGAGCGTGAAGAAGCGCCCGTCGTCGGCGGCAAGCAACAGCTTGTCGGTAGTCTGTGCGTGGAGCACGAAGGCGGGGGCATCGCCTTCCTTATATTTGAAATCCTGATCGAGCGGCAGGTGACCCTTCGCCCCGCGTATCCAGCCCTTTTGCGAGAGGATCACCGTCACTGGCTCCTTCTCGATCATTGCATCCATGCTGAATTCGACTGCGGGCGCGGCCTCTTCGATCCGCGTCCGGCGCGCGCCGAGCGGCGTATCTGGCCCATATTCCTTCTGCAGGGACTTGAGATCGCGCTTCAGCAGCGTGCGCTGGCGTGCGGGCGAATCGAGCAGTCTGTTCAACTCGTCCTGCTCCGCGAGTAGCTCGTCCTTCTCGCGCCGCAGCGCCATTTCCTCCAGCTTGCGCAAGGACCGCAGCCGCATGTTGAGGATCGCCTCGGCTTGCCGGTCGGTGAGGCTGAATTCCTCCATCATTATCGGCTTGGGCTCGTCCTCGCTGCGGATGATCTCGATCACGCGGTCGAGGTTGAGAAAGGCGATGATGTAGCCTTCCACCAGCTCCAATCGCCGCGCGATCTGCTCGAGCCGGTGACGGCTGCGGCGCTGGAGGATGTCTAGCTGGCTCGCCGTCCAGTTGGTCAGCAGCTCCTTGAGACCCATCACCATGGGCGTGCGCGTGCGGTCCAGCACGTTGAGGTTGAGCCCGAAGCGCGTCTCCAGGTCGGTCAGCTTGTAGAGCGATTCCTTGAGCAGTTCGAGATCGACATTGCGGCTGCGCGGGACCAGCACGATGCGGATCGCCTCGTCGCTCTCGTCGCGCACGTCCTCGAGGATCGGCAGCTTGCGATCCGCGATCGCGGCAGCGATCTGCTCGATCAGCTTCCCCTTGGCGACCTGGTAGGGGATCTGGTGGATCACCAGCTGCCACTGCCCGCCGCCCAGCCGCTCGATCCCCGCTTCGCGATCCTC
>JBBSMH010000124.1:0-6506 GCA_038233275.1 Sphingomonadales bacterium
CGAGCACCGGGTCTGTGGGAGAGAGCACTGCGCCCAGCAGCAGGCTTCCGGCAAGGGTCATTCCGGCCATCGCCCAGCCGAACAGCGCGAGCGCAATGACCGTCAGCGGCATGGCGACAACCAGCAGGCGGATGGTCGGGAGCCATTGCTTGCGCCCGAAGACCCGGTCTATCCTCAGGCCTGCCCCGAACAGGCCGATGATCACGCACAGTTCTGCCGATACTTCCCAGACACGCGGGTTGGCGACCGGATCGAGCACCGCGGGCATCCCCGGAACGAACAGAAAGGTCAGAAGACCGGTCAGCACCAGTAGTGAGGATGAGGCCGGCTCGCGGCCGGAGAAGAACCGCGGCAGCCAATAGGATGCGATGATGGCCATACCAATGGCCATCAGCAGCACATGATATGCCTCGATCCCGAACATTGTAGTCTAATCCCCGAGCGGCCGGATTGTGCCGCGCCAATTGCGCCCGGCAGGCGCAGGGACCGCGAACGGACGAACGCGCGCGCTAGGTCTAAGCCCGATCGATATACCGCCCGACGTTCCTCGCCAGCACGTCCATCGGCGCGTTGCCGCCCAGGACCACCGCGTCGTTGAACGCCTTGAGATCGTAAGCCTCGCCCAATGTGGCCCGAGCACGGTCGCGCTGGCGCAGAATTTCGCTGTGGCCGAGCTTGTATCCCGTCGCCTGGCCCGGCCAGCTGCAATAGCGGTCGACCTCGCTGGCGACCTCCTCGGGCTTGGACCCGTTACGCTCGACGAAGAAATTGCGCGCCTGCTCGCGGCTCCAGCGCTTGTGATGCAGGCCGGTGTCCACGACCATACGGCAGGCGCGGAAGGCGAGGCTTTGGAGGTATCCCAGTCGGCCGACCTTGAAATCGTCGTAGGCCCCCAGCTCGTCTGCCAATTGCTCGGCGTAGAGCGCCCAGCCTTCGCTGAAGGGATTGAACGCCAGGATCGAGCGGATCAGCGGAAGGCGATTGGAATATTCACCCTCCCAGACGTGGCCTGGAATGGTCTCGTGGTAGGTGAGGTCGGCGAGATCGTATTTGCGGTGCAGGTCGGTGGTCCGCAGATTGATCCACATCCGTCCCGGAATGGTGCCGTCCTTGCTGCCCGCGCCACCATAGGCGCCCGGTGCGCCGGGCTCCTCGGCGGGCGGAAGGCGGCGGATTTCCATGTTGGGATCGACCAGCGTGTTAAAGGCGCGGGGCATCTGCGCTTTGATCCAGTCCACCCGTTCCTCGATGAAAGCCATGATTTCGGCGCGGCCCGGATCGCCCTCGGCGAATTTGTAGCGCGGGTCCTCGCTCAGCGCCTGCATGCGCTCGCCGACCGAACCGCTGGTATAGCCGATTTCTCGCAGGATCGGGTCCATTCGCGCATGGAGCGATTCGAGTTCATCGAGACCCTGCTGGTGGATTTGATCGGGCGAAAGATTGGTGGTGGTGCTCGATCTCAGCGCCCAGGCATACCATTCGTCGCCATGCGGCTGGCTCCACATGCCGGGGTCCGCATCGGCCACGCCGCGCTCGGCCCTCAGCTCGGCAAGCTGGCGGTTGAGCGCCGCGGCGACAGGGCCGGTAACAAGCGTTTGCGCGCGATTGGCGAAGGCCTGCGGCATGCCCGCCTTGGCCAACCGCTCTTTCAGTTGCGCGACGAACAATTCGCCGCTTGCCGCCATTTCCACGGTGCTTTCCATCTGCGAGATGGCCTTGTCGAGCAGGAATTCGGGCGGCACGACGCCCATTGCGCGCGCAACTTGCATTCGTTCCAATTCGCCGTCGAGCACGGTCGGAAGCTGCTCGAGCCGGTCGATATAGGCATCGGCGTCGCTGCCGTCCTTCAGCGGATGGGTCGAATCCAAGAAGCGCGGCATGTCGAGGTAGGTGCCGACATTCTGGATCACCACGTAGGGCGCGGTCCGCCAGCTGCCCACCGGGATATCGCCATAGGGCAGGGCGAACCCGTCGAGCGCGAGAACATAGGCGCTTTCGACCACGTCGAGATTGGTGACGGTTTCAGCATCGAGGCCTTCGCGCGGGTAGGCTCGCACCCGTTCCAGATCGCGCTTCAGCGTGGCGGCGAAAAGATCCTGCCCCGTCTGCGACTGATTTTCCAGCCGCGAGCGCATTTCCGAATGGCGTCCGGTATCGACGCCCAGGGCGGTCGCGCGCTCGGGCTCGTGATCGAGCAGATTGTAGGCGACTACTTCGAGCAAACGCTCAGCCCCGATCTGCGCTGCTTGCACGACGCCTGCGGGCCGGGCGGTCGTGGCGCATCCGCCCACCGTGAGCGCGGTCGTTGCGCCAAGGCCCGCAAGGACCTGGCGACGGGTGATTTCAAATGCTTGGTCGGTCATGCAGGCGGTGTGCGCCGCCCGCCATGCCAAGTCAATCAGTCGAGATATTCGGGCGGAACCTTGCCGCCATTCGCCGCCAGTTCGCGCATGGTGCGCTTATGCAGCCAGACGTTGTCCTCGGCGCTGCCCGAATAATCCTCGCGCCCCAGCTCCTGCGCCAGCGCCTTGCGCGCCTCATAGTCCGAATCCACCCCGATCAGCTTCATCAGATCCACGATCGAGGTACGCCAGTTGAGCCGGTCCGCGCCGGGCATCGAATCGAGGTTGTTCTCGACGCTGATCACGCTGGTGGACCTCTGCTCGGTGACGGGGGCGTCGGCCCAGGCATTGCCGGTGGAGGTCGCGCCTGCGTTGGGTGCATCCTGCGCCTTGGCGTCCTTGCCGAGTATGGCTTCCTTGATCGAGCTGAAAATACCCATGATTGCCTCCGCTTGATGGCGCGCGCCGCGAGGAACCCGCCGCTTATTGTAGATGAACCTACAGAGAGGCTAGGCGGTTCCGCGGCGGTTTTGCTATTAGAGTCACCCGATGACCGACATCGTGCTCTCGATCATGGTTCTGGCGGCCATCGCCCTGCTTTTCGGAGCATTTTTTGCTTTCCGCCGCACGGGCGATCGGCGTCAGGCTTTGTTGATGGTGATTCTGGCGCTGGTGGCGATTGCCAATGTGGCGATCTGGACCATACCGGACGACGAAGGCGCGGCCCCGCTCGACCGTATCGAGCAGGACCGCTAGGCGACTCGCTACTCGGGTAACCGCCAGAGGACGGATTGCGAATAGCTGCCCGCGACCGGCTCGCCGTTGGGGCCGCGTGCGGGCTCGAACCGCGCGCGCCGCGAGACCAGCCGGCAAGTCGCCTGGTCGAGCGCCTCGTGACCCGTCGAGGAAGTTATGCGGCACCCCGTCACCGTGCCGTTCGCCGCGACATCGAGCCGGAAGCTCGCACGGCCGACCAGTCCGCGCCGGATCCAGTCTGAACGGTAATCGTCGGCTGTGATCCATTGGCCGGGGTCGTTACGCGGCTTCGCCCCGACCGGCGCGAACGACGGAGTCGGCGCAGGGATCACCCGGTCGATCGCCGGCCCCGGTTGCGGCAGCGGGCGCGATGGCGGGATCAGGTCGGAGACGTCGACACGGGGCGGAGTCGGCACCAGATCGATGATTGGCTTGGGAGCTGTGATCGGAGGAGTCATTTCGCTGGGGTTCGACCGCGCCTCGGGCGGGGTCTCGAGCGGCGGAGGCGGTGGGTCCTGCGGCAAGGGGATGGCGACTATCGGCCCATCTTCCTCGATTATCCTTCCGGCGACTGTCAGGCCGGCCATCAGGACGAGACCGATTGCGGCGTGAACTGCGATCACCGCCGCCATGCCGCCGAGCGAAGGTCGCCGGGTCTGATCGATATAGGCCATCTGATTTCTCCTCTCCGCGGACCGGATCGGACGCCGGCCCTTCGAAAGAGAAGGATGTTACAACATTACATTTATGGCAAGCACTTTCGCATTGCGATTTGCAACCGGCCAGCTGGGACCGCGGGGTGGTGGGCGCGGGAGGGAGAACCGGTCGATCCCCGCCTACGTCATGGATGAAGGCAAGGTTGAGCGCTGGAGACCGCTGAGCTCTAGCTCACTTGATCGGGCAGGCGGGATCGAGCCGGAAATCGAGGTAATTGTCCACCGAGGCCATCAATTCGTCGATCTCGTTCTCGAAGAAATGGTTCGCGCGCGGAATTTCCTCGTGATGGATGGTGATGTGCTTCTGCGTGCGCAGTTTCTCGACCAGTTTGGTCACCGCGCTCGGCTGCACAACCGTATCCGCCGCGCCCTGGATGAAGATGCCGCTCGCCGGGCAGGGCGCGAGAAAGGAGAAATCGTACATGTTGGCGGGCGCGGCGACGGAGATGAAGCCGCGGATCTCCGGCCGCCGCATCAGCAATTGCATGCCGATCAGCGCTCCAAAGCTGACCCCCGCGACCCACGTCACCTGCGCCTCGGGATGGATCGACTGTACCCAGTCGAGCGCCGCTGCAGCGTCGGACAGTTCGCCCACCCCATTGTCGAAACTGCCCTGGCTGCGGCCGACCCCGCGGAAATTGAAGCGCAGCGTGGCAAAGCCGCGCTCGCAGAAGGTCTTGTAGAGCCGCTGGGTGATCCGCTCGTTCATCGTGCCGCCGCCCTGTGGGTGGGGGTGGAGGATCATCGCAACGGGCGCGCGCGGGCGCGGGCCGGGGGCGAAACGACCTTCGAGACGGCCTTCGGGGCCGGGAAAAATCACTGAGGGCATCGGGGAAATCCTGCCGGAGATGGTATTGTCCGGGCAGCGGTGTTGCGCCGGAAGGGCTGCGCTATATAGGTTTTTCCCACAAAACCGCAATTGCCAAGAGCCGCGCCCCATTTCGAAACGCATCTACCTCGATCATGCCGCCACCAGCCCCCTGCGCCCCGAAGCGAAGGCGGCGATGGAGGAGGGGTTTCGCATCTGGGCCAATCCTTCCAGCCCGCACGCCGAGGGCCGCAAGGCGCGCGAGGCGCTGGAAGAGGCGCGCGAGCGAGTAAAGCGCGCGCTGAGGTGGGAGGGGGAGTTGATCTTCACCTCCGGCGCGAGCGAGGCTGCGGCTCTGGCGGTGGGGGCCAGCAAGAAATCGCTGACCGCCATTAGCGCAATCGAACATGATGCGCTCATGCGGTTCAAAGGCGGCGCGCCCGAGTGGGGCGTATCGGAGCACGCCGCAAGTCTCGGTTCCTCGTCGCCCGCATGGCTTAAAGGCCTCGTCGCCGTACAGCATGCGAACAGCGAAATAGGCGTTATCCAGGATACGCATCGTGTTCGCAGAAAGGTGGATGACGGTGGCGGATGGTGGCTCTGCGATTGCGCGCAGACGGCAGGCAAATTGCCGATCCCTGACGCAGATATGGTCATCGTCGCTGCCCATAAATTTGGCGGCCCGATCGGCGTGGGTGCTCTGCTGGTACGCAATTTCGCCATGCTCGAACCTGTCGGCGGTCACGAGCGGGGCTATCGGCGAGGAACGGAGAATCTTCCGGCAATAATGGGGATGGCAGCGGCGCTCGAAGCCGATCCTTCGTGGCTCGATGAAGCGCAGAAATTGCGCGGCTGGCTCGACGATGCCATCTCGGCGGCCGGCGGGGAGGTCGTGGCCTCCGAAAGCCCGCGCATTCCGACGATTGCATCCTATCGCATGCCGGGAATGTCCTCGTCGGCGCAATTGGTCAGGATGGATGCTGCCGGGATTGCGGTGTCTGCCGGGAGCGCGTGTTCGTCGGGCACGCTCAAGGAAAGTTCGGTCCTGCGTGCAATGTGGTATCAGGGCGCCGGCCAGACGATCCGTGTGAGCTTCGGCTGGAACACGACCCGAGCCGAAGTGGAACGCTTCTGCCAGGCGTGGTTAAATATGGCATCCATCAGATGATTTATCTCGACTACCAGGCCACCACCCCGCTCGCGCCCGAGGCGCGGGATGCGATGCTGCGCTGGCTCGATGGGCCGGATGGTGCCGGGTTCGGCAATCCGCACAGCCCGCACCGCATGGGACGGCAGGCCGCCGCTGCGGTGGAGCTGGCGCGTGACCAGGTCGCCGCGCTGTTCCCCGCCGGTGGCAAGGTGATCTTCACTTCGGGCGCGACCGAGGCGATCAATCTGGCCCTAAGAGGTTCGACAGGGCGCGGCACGGCGGGCTCGGGCGCGCAGGGTGCCGGCGCCATCTCGGTCTCGACGATCGAACATGCCGCGGTGCTCGACACCGCCCGCGCGCTGGGCAAGTGCCACATCCTCAATGTCGCCAAGAACGGGCAGTGCAACACCAGGCAGGACTTGCCCTCCGACACCCGGCTGGTCTGCCTGATGCAGGTCAACAACGAGATCGGCACGATCCAGCCCACGGTCGAGTGGCACCGCAAGGCGAAGCAGAACAACGCGCTCTATTTCTGCGATGCGGTGCAGGCCTACGGGAAGATGGAGGTGACCGGCGCGGACATGATCGCGATCAGCGCCCACAAGTTCCACGGGCCCAAGGGCGTCGGCGCCTTGTGGGTGCGCGACGGCGTAAAGCTGGAGGAAGTCCAGACCGGGGGCGGGCAGGAGCACGGATTGCGCTCGGGCACGCTGTCCCCTGCGCTGATCGCGGGC
>JBBSMH010000125.1:0-6380 GCA_038233275.1 Sphingomonadales bacterium
CAACTGGCCTATGCAAATGGCCCTATCCAGATACGGGTGATGTCACTTGGCCGGACGCCGGGAAAGCCAGATAAAAAAGCGCGGGGGTCGCAGGCGCAAGGCGGAGGCGCAATCGGCGCAGCGCAGGCGCAAGGAGGGCCGCTGGCAGCAGGGCTGGCGGCTCTGGCTCAAGCGGGGCCTAATCTGGAGCGGCGCGGCAGCCGTCCTCGGCGCGCTGTTCCTGGGGCTTGCCGTGTTGTTCGCAGCGCGATCTCTGCCCAGCTATTACCAGCTCAAAGCGACGCAGAGCGGCCAGACCATAGTGGTGCGCGCGCGCGACGGAAGCGAGATCGTCGAGCTTGGGCCGAGCTACGGCCAATGGCTCGATTCGAACGAAATCCCTCAGGTCATGAAGGATGCGATGATCTCGGTCGAGGACCGACGGTTCTATTCGCACCCCGGCGTCGATCCGATCGGCCTGGCTCGCGCGGTATGGGTCTGGATCTCGGGCGAAAACCGTCTGTCCGCCACCTCGACCATCACCCAACAGCTGGCGCGCAATGTCTTCCTCAACACCAATCGAACGCTCGACCGCAAGCTGCGCGAAGGTATTCTCGCGCTCGCGCTGGAGAGCAAGTTCTCCAAGGAACAGATACTCGAACTCTATCTCAACAAGGTTTATTTCGGGGGCGGCGCCTATGGCATCGATAGCGCCAGCCGGAAATTCTTCAGCCATCCCGCGACCGAGCTAAGCACAGGGGAAGCGGCAATTATCGCCGGGCTGGTCAAGGCTCCCAGCCGCTATTCGCCCACCGCCGATGTCGATGCCGCGGTCGGTCGCGCGAGCGTGGTGCTTCGGCTGATGCGCGAACAGGGGCGGATCAGCGCAAGCGAAGCGTTGGTCGATGTCTCTGCGGTCAATCTCAAGCCGGAAACCGGCCAGAATTCGGTGCGCTATTTCACCGATTGGGCGCTGCCGCAACTCGACCTTTTGCTGCCCGAAACCTTCGAGCCGATCGAGGTCTGGACCACGCTCGACACCGGAATGCAGAAGGCGGCGACCGCCGCGATCAAGACTCATACCCCCCAGGGCGCGCAAGGCGCGCTGGTCAGCCTTGACCGCGATGGTGCGATTCTGGCGTTGGTCGGCGGCACCGATTATGTTCAGACCAATTATAACCGCGCCACCAATGCGCTGCGCCAGCCGGGATCGGCGTGGAAGCTGTTCGTCTATCTCGCCGCGCTGGAGGCAGGGTACACGCCCGATGACCGCGTGGTGGACACGCCGGTGACGATCGGCGGATGGACCCCTCGCAATTCCTCGGGCCGCAACGCGGGCGAAGTCGATCTTCGCACCGCGTTCGCCTATTCGATCAACACCGTCGCCGCGCAACTGGGCAATGAGGTCGGGTTCGGCACGGTCGCTTCGATGGCGCGGCGCTTCGGCATCACCACTCCGGTATCGACCTATCCATCGATGGTGCTGGGCAGCTCCGAAGTGCGGCTGATCGACATGACGCGCGCCTTCGCAGCGGTGGGGACAGGGGGGCAATCCGTCGAGCCCTATGGGATTGTCAAGGTCACCACGGCGGACGGCGAGTTGCTCTACCAGCACGAGCGAGCAAGAGAGGTTCAACTGGTGCCCGATTATGTCGCGGCGGGCATGACCGACCTGCTCCAGACGGCAGTGAATACCGGCACCGGGCGCGCGGCGCAGATCGGTCGTCCTGTCGCGGGCAAGACAGGCACCACCAATTCCAACAAGGATGGTTATTTTGTCGGTTTTTCGAGTGGGATAACCACCGGTGTGTGGATGGGCCGCGACGATAATGTGCGCGTCGGCGGACTGCAGGGCGGCCGCGCTCCCGCGCAGGCGTTCTCGGCTTATATGCGCTTTGCCGTCAGGGACCGCCCGGTCGAGCAGTTCGACACCGATCTCCAGCTTCCCGAATGGCAGCTGGAACCGGACGACGAATACATGTTCGGCGATCCCGACGATTATTATTTCATCGACGAGCAGGGCAATCTGATCGAGCCGGGAAGACCGGCCGATCGGGGCGAATCGCCGTTCCCGGTCGAGGGCGAGCAGGGGCCGGGCGAGGCCAATCGCCAGCGCCAGCCGCCGACGGGACCCGGGCAGGCCCCCGGGCGCCGCCCGCCGCCCGAGGCGCCATCGGCGGCGTCCGACGAGTTTCTGGAGCGCGCTACCGGCGGCGCGGCGAGGACCGAAGAAAACCCTCCGCGCCAGCAACCGCGGCCGCGCGAGTGACAGTTCCTGCCACCGGGCGGCAACCTGTCACGCATCTAGCTGAATCAGCGTAGCCGAACCGCGCGATAGACCGGCTGACCACCCCGGCTCTGCACCCGCAGCAGCAGAGCGTTGCGGTTCTCGGCCTGTGCAGTCCGTATCGCTTCTTCCAGCGCGGCGGCGCTGGCAAGCTCGCGATAGTTGACGCTCAGGATGATGTCTCCGCGACGCAATCCCTTGCGTGCCGCATCCGAATTGGGATCGACCGCCGAAATCGCCAATCCGCGCGTGTCGGCACTGACGCCCAGCTGCCGGGCGATCTGCGGCGTCAGAGGCAAGACTTGCAAGCCGAGACGATCGCCGATCACTTCGCTCTCGGGCGCGTCCATATCCGGCTCTTCTTCGGCGTCCGGATCGAACATCTGCTGGCGGCGCAGCTCCTCCGCCCCGGGACGGCGGCCAACGGTCACATTGACCCGGCGGCGCTCACCGTCACGGATCAGGTCGACCGGCACGGTGGTGCCCGGCTCGATGTTGGCGACAAGGAAGGATAATGTCTGATCGGGTGTGATCTCGCGGCCGTTCACTCGCAGCACGACGTCGCCGGGCCTTATGCCCGCGCGCTCCGCGGCCTCGCCGGAAACGACCGTCTGCACGATTTCGCCGCGGTTGCGAACGATCCCGAGCGAGGCGGCGACATCGTCGCTGACCGGCTGAATCGAAACGCCGAGATACCCGCGCTCGATTTCCTCGCCGCGGCGCAATTGCTCGACGATCGGGGCGGCAATCTCGGCGGGTATGGCAAAGCCGATGCCCACGCTCCCGCCGGACGGGGAGAAGATGGCGTTGTTGATACCGATGACATTGCCGCCCATGTCGAACAGCGGACCGCCCGAATTGCCCCGATTGATGCTGGCGTCGGTCTGGATATAGCGATCATACGCCCCACCCGTGCCCGTGTTGCGCTGGATTGCAGAGACGATCCCGCTGGTAACGGTACCCCCCAGGCCGAACGGATTGCCGATCGCGACCACCCAGTCGCCCGGACGCGCCTGGCTCGAATCGCCGAAGGTGACGTAGGGAAAGGGCTCGCCCCGATCGATCTTGAGCACGGCGAGGTCCGAATCGACATCATTGCCGACCAGTTTGGCGGCGTATTCGGTGCCGTCGGGCATGGTGACGGTGATTTCCTCCACCGTCCCGCGCCCGGTCGGGCTGACGACATGATTGTTGGTGACGACGTAGCCATCGGCCGAAATGATGAACCCCGAGCCGAGCGATTGCCCCTCGCGGTATTGCGGCTCGGTTTCCTGCTGCCCGCGGCGGCGGTTGAACAATTCTTCGAATGGCGTGCCCGCGAAGGGGTTGGCGGTCGAAACCTCGACGCGTTGTCGGGTGGAGATATTGACCACCGCCGGCTGGAGCTGTTGGGTCAGATCGGCGAAACTTGCAGGCGCGCCCGCACGCGGTACCACGCGGGCGATCTGGGCATCGTCGTTTTGCGCCACCTGGGCGCCGGCGGGGTTGCCGGTAGCCAGCGAAATCGCCGCGCCGCCGGCCAGAAGGGTTGCGGTCAGTCCATAGGAAATTCGCACGGGCTTCACGTCCTCTCGTTCCTCTTCAAGTTTTTCTCCGGCGCCTCGCTGGGGGAGGTGCCACACGGCTGCATCGACGGATTACATCGCCGGGCCGCTGAACCTCTATTGAACGCCCGACTCCGCGCTCGACGAACGCTCAACGCTGTCCGCGGAACTGCCGCAGGTATTCGTTGCTCTCATCCATGATGATCGAACTGCTGCCCTTACCGGTCTGGAAAGTCGTGCGATAGGACTGCATGGCGCGATAGAAATCGTAGAAATCCGGATCCTTACCATAGGCGTCGGCGTAGATCCGCGCGGCATTGGCCTCCGCCTCGGCGCGGATGATCTGCGCATCGCGGCGTCCACCTGCGCGGATCGTCTCGGCCTCTTCCTGCCGGTCGGACTGCATGCGCGTGAAGGCGGCTTGCAGCGGCGTACCCTCAGGCAAGTCGGCACGCTTGATCTGCACGTCGAGCACCTGCGCACCGTACTGGCGCGCCTGCTGGTCGAGCTGGGTGCGGATATTCTGCATCGCGTTGCCGCGTTCAGGCGTCAGCAGGCTGGCGAAAGTCCTCCGGCCAAGCTCCTGGCGCAGAACCGAGGTGAGGATCGGCTCTAGTTGGTTCCTGAGCAGTTCCTCCGAACCGGCCCGCTCGACGAACAATACCGGATCGTAAATGCGGTACCGGGCATAGGCGTTGACCTCGAGGCGCTGCTGATCGTTCGACAGGACGGTCTCGCCCTCCATATCGAGGTCCTGGATACGGCGATCCACCATCTGGATGCGTTCGATAATCGGAATGCGGTACCATAGCCCTGCTCCCGTCGAACCATAGGGTTCGTCGGGATCGAACCGGTTGATCACGCTGACAGGCTCACCGGTGCGGATCTTTACCGCCTGTTGCGTCTCCGGAACGATGACGACGGTGCTCGCCGCGACTATGAGCAGGGCGATAACCGCGAGGATCGTCAGTCTATGGTCTTGCCAGATGCGCTCCATCTCACTGTCCTCCTTCGCGGGCGGGCTCAGCCTGCCGGACCCGGCGCTGGATTTCGGGAAGCGGAAGGTAGGGCGTCACTCCATCGGCCTCGATAATGGTCTTGTCGGTGTTGGCGAGCACGCTTTCCATGGTCTCGTAATACAGGCGCCGCCGCGTCACTTCGGGCGCGAGGCGGTATTGCTCGTAAATCTCGTTGAACTCCGCCGCGCTGCCCTGCGCGGTCGCCAGCAACTGCTGCTCGTAGCGACGCGCCTCGTTCAGATTGCGCTCGGCGTCCTGCCGCGCGGCGAGCACGTCGTTGAACGCCTCGATGACCTGCTGGGGCGCCTCGGTCCTGGCGATCTCGACACCCTGCACCGCGATGCCGGCGCCATAGGCGTCGAGTATCTCCTGCATGCGAGTCCGCACGCGGGTCTCAACTTGCTCGCGGCCTGCGCCTGACAAGACCCTGTCGAGCTCTGTTTCGGCCACGGCGGCGCGCATGGCAGCCTCGGCCACTTCGCGCAGCGTCTCGTTCGGATCGGCAAGCTCAAAGCGGTATTGCACCAGATCCTTGATGTTCCAGCGCACGATATAGCTCAGATCGACCAGGTTCTGGTCGCCGGTCAGGATCAGGTTCTCGCCACCGTCGCCGATCGATTCGCGGCGGATCTCGCTGACGTCCTGCACATAGACCGACTGGATCGGCCAGGGCAGCGTCCAGTTGGTCCCCGGAGACATGGTATGGGCATATTTGCTGCCAAACCAGGACACGAGCCCCTGCTCGCGCGGCTGGATGAAGTGGATGCTGGTGAACAGCAGCCATGCCACGGCGAGCGCGCCGAGGATCATCGGAAGCCAGCTCTTGCCGCCGGGCCGTTCCGGGAGGCGGAAATTGGGCCCCCCTGGTCCGCCTCGGCGCAGCGGCCCTTCGGGGCCCCGACGTTTGAAGATATCCTCGATATTGGCGGACCGTCTGGGGCCTTCCTTGCCGCCCGTCCGATCACCCGATCCGGGGGGCAGCCACGGATTGCGCGGCCGCTTGGTGGTATCGTCCGGCTTGTCGTCCTCGCCGGACGAATCGCCCGTCGGCTCCTCGCCGCCGCCCGACTTGCCACCCTTGCTGCCCCAGGGGTTGCGCTTGCCCGCCATCGCCAAGGCAATCCTGTGTGTAAATCCGTCCAAGATCCTCATAGCTGTCTCTATAGGTATGCTTGGCGCGAAAAACAGGGGTTGTGCGCGGCTTTTTGATGTTCCACCGCGCGGGTCGCAATGTCTGGCAACGAATTATCCGATCGCCTGCCCGCTTCGATCAGGAGCCGGATCGGCTCGGCGACGCTGAAGGGCGGCGTCGCGACGATCGTGGCCGATGTCTCGGGTCTGGACCAGAAGGGCCGGGACGATCTCGAGGCCGCAATCCGGGATATCGTCGGCGCCCGCGACGAGGTGGACGAGGTGCGCGTTGGGATGACCGCGTCGCGCAAGGCGCGCCAGATCAGCGCGGTCGGGTCGGGCAAGGGCGGGGTGGGCAAGTCTACACTGGCTGCCAATCTCGCGATCGCGCTCAAGGATCTGGGTCATCGCGTCGGGCTG
>JBBSMH010000126.1:0-6280 GCA_038233275.1 Sphingomonadales bacterium
CTCGACGTTGTAATGGCTCATCACCATTACCCCCATGCCCGTAGGCACTTCGGATACGATGTTGCCTTCCGGCGCGAAATTGGGGGTGTTGTTCTCGACCGCCACATTGCGGAACACACGCACGTCGCGCCCGCCCTGCTGGGGGATGTCGGGCAAGTCGAACACCAGGATGCCGCCCGTGTTGTTGACCGCGACATTGTTGTGAACGTCCGCGCCGTAGCTGTTCTCGATCTCGATCCCCGCGACATTGAACTTGGCCACCGAATTGCGAACGACGATGTTTTTCGACTGGCCGACATAAATGCCGGCATCCGAAGAGCCGATGGCGGTCACGCTATCGACGAGCACGTTTTCGCTCTCCACCGGATAGACCCCGTAGGCGCCGTTTTCCGGGTGCGGCCCGCGCGTCCATTCGACACGGACCTTGTAATAGACGATGTTGTCCGCACCCTTTGACTTGATCCCGTCTCCCTTCGTGTTCTCGACCGCGAAATCGCGCAGGACGACATTGTCGCTGGTGACTAGAAGCCCCTCGCCCGCGCCCTGCTGGCCGGAGAAATCGAGCACCGAACCGTCCATCCCCGCCCCGCGCAGGGTCACGCCATCGACGTCGAGGCTGAGCCCGTCGGTCAGGACGAAGCGGCCCGCGCCCAGGACCACCTCATCGCCGGGTTCGGCGAGAATCAGCGCTTCCTGCAAGCGTTCCTGCGCGCCTTCGCCCGGTTCAACCGTGTGCGTTGCAGCCAACAGCGGCAAAGCGGAGGCGAGCAGCCCCGCGGCAATGGTCAGTCGGATCATCGAGTCTCTCCCTTGCAACCCATTCTGCCGCGCGCGGCGCACAATGCAAGCGAGACCCTAGCCAGGCGGAACGGCGAGACCGAAAGCGCAGACCGCCGCGGAGGTGGCGGTCACTTCGACAGCTTCGCGATCGTCGATCCGGCGCAGACGAGAAAGCACTTCGACGGTCGACACCGAACCTGCGTCTTCACCGGATTGCGCGCCGATCTGTTCGAGCTTTCGCAGTTGGGGCAGGCTGAGGCGGTCGACCATGCGCACGGCCATGCAGGAGGCCATAGGTTGCGGCAGGCCGCGATCGACCAGCGCGGTCTCGATGCGCGCTGCCGTCACCCGGTCGAGCCCGCCGAAATAGCCCCACGCGGCGATGCCGAGCAGCGCGAGCGCGACAATGAGGATCAGGGCCTTGCGCACGCTCGCTCTAGTCCATCGCCTTGACGATTTCCTCGACCATCTTTTTCGCGTCGGACAGCAGCATCATGGTCTGGTCCATGTAGAACACGTCATTGTCCACGCCCGCGTAGCCCACGCCGCCCATGCTGCGCTTGATGAAGAACACCTGTTTGGCCTTGTCCACGTCAAACACGGGCATGCCGTAGATCGGACTGGATTTGTCGGTCTTGGCCGCCGGATTGACGACATCGTTCGCGCCGATGATGAAGGCGACATCCGCCTGGGCGAATTCGGAGTTGATGTCTTCGAGTTCGAAGACGTTCTCGTAAGGCACGCTCGCTTCGGCGAGCAGGACATTCATGTGGCCCGGCATGCGTCCGGCCACGGGGTGGATGGCGTATTTCACCTCGACCCCCTTTTCCTCGAGCAGGTCGGCCATTTCGCGCAGTGCGTGCTGGGCCTGCGCCACCGCCATCCCGTAACCGGGGATGATGATGACCTTCTCCGCCTGTTCCAGCATGAAGGCCGCATCGGCCGCACTGCCCTGCTTGTAGGGGCGCTGCTCCCTCGCTTCTCCACCGCCTGAGCTCGCGTCGGCGCCAAAGCCGCCCGCGATCACGGAAATGAAGCTGCGGTTCATCGCGCGGCACATAATGTAGCTGAGGATGGCGCCCGAAGACCCGACCAGCGCGCCGGTAATGATCATCGCGGTGTTGCCCAGCGTGAAACCCATCGCCGCCGCGGCCCAGCCCGAATAGCTGTTCAGCATGGAGACCACAACGGGCATGTCCGCTCCGCCTATCGGGATGATTAGCAGGAAGCCGATGGCGAAGGCGAGCACGGTCAGGCCTATGATTAGCGGCAGTGTTTCGGTGGGGCCGGCTTTTGCGAACAGCGCGGTAAGGACGATAATCGCCGCCAGCGTGCCAAGGTTGATGACATGCCGGGCGGGGAGCAGGATCGGCGATCCGCTCATCTTGCCCGAGAGCTTGAGGAAGGCGATGACCGAGCCCGAAAAGGTGATCGCGCCGATGGCGATGCCGAGCCCCATCTCGACCTTGCTGACCGCCCCGATCCCGCCATCCGGCATGAGCAAGCCGAAAGCCCCGGGGTTGAGATATGCCGCCCAGCCGACCAGAACAGCGGCGAGGCCAACGAGGCTATGGAATGCGGCGACCAGCTCGGGCATCGCGGTCATGGCGATGCGGCGGGCGATGAGGAAGCCGATCAAGCCCCCGATCAAGATCGCGATTCCGATTTCGAGTATGTTGGCGACATCGTGCGTCAACAGCGTCGTCACCACCGCGAGCAGCATCCCCGCCATGCCGAAGCGGTTGCCCGTCCGGCTTGTGGAGGGCGATGACAGCCCGCGCAGCGCGAGAATGAAGAACACCCCCGCCACGAGATAGGCGAGCGCGACCCACGGGTTCACCGCTTCGCCTGTCGCGGCGTGCGCGGGGGTGGCCCACATCGTCATTCCAGCGAAAGCTGGGATCGCTGTCCATCGGGTACCGAGTGCGCGGAACGAGATCCCAGTTTTCGCTGGGATGACGGAAAGGAGCGAAGCCATCACTTCTTCTCCTTCTTCTTGTACATCGCCAACATTCTCGCAGTCACCGCGAAGCCGCCGAAGATGTTGACGCTGGCCAGCACCACGCCCGCCAGCCCGAGCCACTTCGCCGCCGGACTGCCCGCCTCCGCCGCCGCGATAAGCGCGCCGACGATGATCACGCTCGAGATCGCGTTGGTTACCGCCATTAGCGGCGTGTGGAGCGCGGGCGTAACCGACCAGACGACGTAATAGCCCACGAAGCAGGCCAGCATGAATATCGAGAGGATGGAGATGAAATCCATGTCAGGCCCCCTTCAGCCTCTCGTTGACGATCTCGCCTCCGCGGGTGAGCCGCACCGCATTGCCGATTTCCTCGTCGAGCACGGGCCTACCCGCCTCCTCATCCCAGAAGGCGGAGAGGAAATTGTAGAGGTTGCGGGCGTAGAGCGCGCTGGCGTCGGCGGCGAGGTGCGCGGCGGTGTTCGAATAGCCGACGATCTTCACGCCATGCATCTCGACCGTTTCGTCCGGCCGAGACCCCTCGACATTCCCGCCTTGGGAGACCGCAAGGTCGAAGATCACGCTGCCGGGCTTCATGCTGGCGATCTGCGCATCGCTTATGAGTCGGGGAGCAGCGCGCCCGGGAATTAAAGCAGTCGTGATGACGATATCCTGCTTGGCGATGTGCGCGCTCACCAGCTCGGCCTGGGCAGCCTTGTATTCGTCGGACATCTCGGTGGCATAGCCGCCAGAGCCTTCCCCCTCGATCCCAGCAACCTCCTCCACGAAGATCGGCTTCGCGCCGAGCGACTGGATCTGTTCCTTCGTCGCGCTCCTCACATCGGTGGCGGAGACCTGCGCGCCCAGCCGCTTGGCAGTGGCGATCGCCTGCAATCCCGCCACGCCCACGCCCATCACGAAGACCCGCGCGGCCTGAACCGTCCCCGCGGCAGTCATCATCATGGGGAAGGCGCGACCATAAGTATCGGCGCTGGCGATCACCGCCTTGTACCCGGCGAGGTTCGACTGACTGGAGAGGACGTCCATGCTCTGCGCGCGGGTGATGCGCGGCATCAACTCCATCGCCAGCGCCTCCAACCCGGCCCTGGAGTAGGCTTCTACGCGGCCACTCTCGCGAAAGGGATCGAAGATCGCCACCACCCACGCACCGGGCGCGGCGCCGGCCAGGTCCATCGCCTCGGGCGCTTGCACCCCCAGCACGATATCCGCGCCCTCGACGGCCTGGGGACCGGGGACGACGTCGGCGCCCGCTTCCCGATAGGCTTCGTCGGGGATGGAAGCGCCTGCCCCCGCGCCCACCTCAACCGCCATGCTCGCGCCGAGCGCGGCGAATTTCTTCACCGTTTCCGGCGTGGCGGCGACGCGGCTTTCCCCTGCCGCGCGCTCCCTCAGGACCGCGATGCGCACCGCTCGCGGCTATTCGGCGATCAGGAGGACGACGACCAGGGTAATCAGGGCGAGTATCGGGATCACCCATTTGAGCAGCCCGATGAAGGAGGAATAGGTCTTGCTGTGCGCCTTCATGTCGTTGGCGGAATCCATGCGTCGGGTCCCCGTGATGATTGATCTCGGGGGCAGGTCTATCGCGCCCGTGGGCCGCGCTCAAGCCTTGGCTGCGGCTCCCTCCCCCAAAGAACAGGCTTAATCGGCTCTTTACCCCTTTGCGTTACCCACTCGCGATGCGCAGCATTGGGCCGCGCAGCGGGAACGGGGCGAAAAAGCCGATGGCCGAGAGCGATACGCGTCTCGTCATGCTGATCGACGACGAGCCCGCGCAGGGCCGGCTGATAACCGCGCTCGCCGCGCGGGAGGGTTTCCGCACGCTCGTCGCTCCATCGGCCGAGGCGGCACTCGCTGCGCTTGGCACGACGGAAGGCCGCAAGATCTGCGCGATTCTGCTCGAACAGCGGGTGCCGGGGGCGGACGCCTGCGATCTGATCCGCGCGCTCAAGGCCAAATCGCCTGCAGTTCCGGTGCTGATGCTAACCGCCAGCACTTCGCCGCTGCTCGCGGTGGAGGCGATGCGTGCGGGCGCAACCGATTATCTGATCAAGCCCGTAGCGCCCGAGCGGCTGCTCCAGACGCTGCGGAGCGCGACCACCCACGAGGCGCCCAAGGACGAGCTCCAGCCGCTTACCGAGAAAATGAGTGGCGTTTTGGATTTCGATGCGATGGTCGGCACCGCTCCGCCCTTCCGCACCGCGCTGGCCAAGGCGGCCACCGCAGCGCGGGGGCACGGTCATGTGCTGGTGGTGGGGGAAACCGGCACCGGCAAGGAGATGCTGCTTCGCGCCATGCATGCCGCGAGCCCGCGTGCGAAAGAGGCTTTGCGGATCGTCAATGTCGGCGGGGTTTCGACCGGCTCGATCGAATCGCTTCTGTTCGGGCATGAGAAGGGCGCATTTCCCGGAGCATTCGATCGCCAGATGGGCGCGCTCCAATCCTGCGACGGTGGAACCCTGGTGATCGACGAGGTCGAAAGGCTCGAGGCCGCCCTGCAGGAGCGGTTGGCCGAATGCCTGGTCAGCGGCATCGTCCGCCCTACAGGTGCGAATCACGGCTTCAAGGTGGATGTCCGGCTGATGGCGGCCAGCGACCAAGCACTGGAAGACCTTGTGGTCACCGGTGGCTTCTCCAAATCGCTGTTCGAGGTCCTTTCGGGTGCGCGGATCGTGCTGCCGCCGCTACGCGAGCGGATGGGCGACATTCCCGCACTGACCCGCTATTTCCTCTCGCGCATCGGTGAGCAGCCGGGATTGAAGCACCATTCGATTGCCGACAGCGGACTGACGCTGCTTGAAGCCTACGCCTGGCCGGGCAATGTCCGCCAGCTGCAGGCGGTGCTGTTTCGCGCCGCAGTGTTCAGCGAGGAAGAGGCGCTGACCGCAGCCAGCTTCCCGCAGCTCTCCGAATTGCTCGGCAAGCACCCCGACCGGGCGGAAAGCCGCTCGCGCGGGCTGGGCGTGTTACTCTATACCGAGGACGGCAATCTGCGCGCGCTGGAGGAGATCGAGGCCGACGTCATCCGCCTCGCCATCGGGCATTATCGGGGCAAGATGACCGAGGTTGCGCGGCGCTTGGGCATCGGCCGCTCGACGCTCTACCGCAAGCTCTCGGACCTGGGTATCGACAACGCTGCGTGATTTGCGCTCGCGGCAGTCCGGCCCGAGAGCTGGACGCCTCCGCGGGGGCGGCCTATTGGCCGACGCGCAGTCGCGCTTGCGAAGTCTTCGGCTTCGAGAGCTTCATCCGCCCCAGTTCACCGTCCGCTCGGCTCGCGTCTCCCCCTGGTTGCCGAGCAGCCGTAGCCGTAGCGCCTCTGCCTCCCAATCGATATCGATCGTGCCGAAATTCTCTTCCGAGATCAGGTCGGTGATCCGTGTCGGGTCGGGCTCGCGCGCGGTGTTGCTCGCGGTGTCGTTGAAAGCGAGGTTGAGCGAGGAGCTGGTCAGCTCCCAGAAGGTCTCGCCCCCATGCTTGGTGGTGTAGATCCCGCCCGCATGGCGATCGCCCGTCAGC
>JBBSMH010000127.1:0-6261 GCA_038233275.1 Sphingomonadales bacterium
AGGAAATGGCCAAGAAGCTCGAACAGGAGCTGCTGGGCTGATCGGGTCTGGGCGGCGCACCCGCAAGCGCCGCCAGCTACGGGCTACCAGAGGGCACCCATCAAAGTATTACTTTGATGGGACCCGCTATACGGGCCCATAACGAACGGAGTATAGAAAATGCGTCACGGAATTTCACAGCGCAAGCTGGGCCGCAAATCGGGGCACCGCACCGCCCTGTTCCGCAACATGGCGGCCGCGCTGATCAAGCACGAGCAGATCCTCACCACGCTGCCGAAGGCGAAGGAACTGCGTCCCTATGTCGAGAAGCTGATCACGCTCGCCAAGCGTGGTGGCCTCTCCAACCGCCGGCTGGCGATGGGCCGCCTGCAGGACGAAACCCAGCTCAAGAAGCTGTTCGACGAACTGGCCGAGCGCTATTCCGACCGCGAGGGCGGCTATACCCGCATCGTCAAGGCCGGTTACCGCGGCAGCGACGCGGCGCAGATGGCGATCATCGAATTCGTCGACCGCGATGTCGATGCCAAGGGTCAGGACAGCGGCCCGGTGATGAACGACGAAGAGAATCTCGAGGAGGCGTAAGCGCGCATCCCGGAAATGGAAAAGCAAGGGCCGGGGGGAAACCTTCCGGCCCTTTCCTTTTGCTGGGAGCGGATTAGTCTGCGCGCCATGATCCGCAAACTGATCGGAGCCGCTGCGCTTCTCGCCGCAAGTCTCGCCTCCGCACCCGCCGCCGCGCAAAGCCAGCAGGACGAACTCGACGCCCGCTACGACCGCGCGCTCGCTGCCGGCTATAAGGCGCTGTTCCTGTGCAGCGCCATCGCCAATGCGGAGCGCAACGGCGCCACACGCACGCCCGAGAGCGTGATGGAGTGGGAGCTGACCGGCATCCAGGAGCCGCTTGATGCGATCATGGGGAAGCTTTCCTATGAAATTCAGCGTGATGATCAAGGGTTCCTGAGGCGCGTCGCAGTCACCTGGTCGGAAAACATGCCTCCCCGGTCTGCTGTCCATTCGGGAAAGGGCTGCTCCTTGGCGCCCATGGGCCAGCCGTTTGCGTGGCGGGGAAGCCGGCTTGCCGCTTCCGGCGAAGGACCGGAGCAGCTGATCGCCATGCCTTGGGGCAGCGAGCGCGTCAGCCTGTGGCTGGGCGCCAAGATCGCACCGCTTCTAGAGCAGGCCGTGTTCGGAGAATACGGTGACGGCACCCGCACGACAGCGGTGTTGGTCAAGCGCGGCGATGGGATTGCGGAGCGCTATGCCGAAGGCTTTGACCCGCTCACGCCGCAACGGACATGGTCCGTCGCCAAGAGCATCGCCGCCACCTTGGTCGGCGCGGCGGTGCAGCGCGGCGAGGCCGATGTAAACGCATCGGCGAGGTTGGGGAGAAGCGACGATGATCCACGTCGCGCGATCACCATCGACCACCTCCTGCGGATGGCTTCGGGCCGCTATTCGGACACGCCCGGCAACCGTACCGATCCGCTCTATTTCGGCGGCTCGACTGTGGAAGAAACGGCGCTGCATTGGCCGCTGATCCATCCCCCGGGTACCGTGTTTCGCTACGCCAACAATGACACGTTGATGGCAGTCGAAGCCATCTCCCACACATTGGCCGATCACCCGCCCGCCGAGTTCTTCGCCAGGCTCGGCATGAATGATACGGTCGCCGAGACCGATTGGCAGGGCAGATACATTCTCTCCAGCCAGGTCTGGTCCACCGCGCGTGATCTGGCGAAGCTCGGCCAGCTCTATCTCGACGACGGCGTGCTGCCCTCCGGCGAGCGCATCCTGCCCCAAGGGTGGGTCGAATACGTCTCTTCGCCCGCCGGCCCGCAGCCCGAGGGGCCGTTGGGCTACGGCGCAGGGGTCTGGTTGTTCAACAAGGCCGAGGGTGTCTCGCCCGACACCTTCGCCGCGATGGGCAATCGTGGGCAATATGTCGTGATCGTCCCCAGCCGCGATGTGGTGATCGTGCGGCGCGGGGAGGACCCGCCGGGCACGCGCTTCGATATCGTCGCCTTCACCCGCGACGTGCTCGCCGCGCTCGAATGATCGGCGCCATTGCAAAGCATTCAGTGACGGTTAGAGATCGCCATCATACAGACAACGCCAGAATTTCCCGGGAGATTTCTCATGCTTTGCCTCACCGCCGCCGTGTCGATCCTGGCGCTCGCCACCCCCCCCGCAATCGCAGCCCAGGACCACGACGATCACATGGACCACGCCGCCGAGCAGCAGACCTTCGATATGGTCTATCCCGAGACGCGCCGCGGCGATGTGGTGGAAGAGCAATTCGGCGAGCAGATCGCCGATCCCTACCGCTGGCTGGAAAACGACGTCCGCAATGATGAGGAAGTCGCCGCCTGGGTCGAAGCGCAGAATGAGGTCACCGATGCCTATCTCGAGCAGCTTCCCGGCACGGAGTGGTTCAAGGACAAGCTCGGCCAATTGATGGATTACGAGCGCTTCGGACAGCCGCAGAAGGCAGGCGATTACTACTTCTACACCCACAATACGGGCCTGCAGAACCAGTCGCCGCTTTACGTCCAGGAGGGGCTCGATGGCGAGCGCCGCTTGCTGATCGATCCCAACGCCTGGTCGGGCGATGCCGCGACCGCGCTGGCCGGATGGGAACCGTCCGAGAACGGCAAGATGCTCGCCTATATGGTCCAGGACGGCGGCAGCGACTGGCGCATCGTGCGGGTGCTCGACGTCGAGACCGGAAAGCCGCTCGAGGATGAGCTGCGCTGGGTCAAGTTCAGCGGCCTGTCATGGGTCGGCAATGAAGGGTTCTTCTATTCGCGCTTTCCCGAGCCGGAGGAGGGGCAGGATTTCCAGTCGCTGAATTACAACCAGAAGGTCTACTTCCACCGGATCGGCACGCCGCAGAGCGAGGACGAGCTGGTCTTCGAAACGCCCGAATTCAAGGAACGCGGCCACGGTGTCGGCGTATCCAGCGACGGGCGATATGCGATGATCATCAGCTCGCTGGGCACCGACGACCGTTACGAGGTCCGTTACATCGACCTGAGCAAGCGCGAGACGGATGGCTGGAAGGCCTATCCGCTGGTGACCGGCTTCGAGAACAGCTGGAACCCCATCGACACCATCGGCGACACCGCCTGGTTCGTGACCAACAAGGACGCCCCCCGCGACCGTGTGGTAAAGGTCACGCTCGTCGGCGGCGAGCCGGTATGGACCGAGGTGATCGCCCAGACCGAGGAGCCGATTGCGGGCGCCTCGATAATCGGCGACAAGCTGGTGCTGCGTTACATGAAGGATGCGACCACGCGCGCGGCGATTTACGAGCTTGACGGCACCAAGGTGAAGGATATCGACCTTGGCGAACTCGGCAGCGCGGGCGGCTTCGCAGGCGAGCCGGGCGATCCCGAAACCTTCTATTCCTTTACCAATTTCACCCGTCCCGGCACGATCTACCGCTTCGATATTGAGACTGGGGAAACGAACGTTTTCGCCGAGCCCGAGCTCACCTTCGATCCGGCGCGCTACGACACGAGCCAGGTGTTCTACAATTCGAAGGACGGCACGCGAGTGCCGATGTTCATCGTCAAGCGCAAGGATGTGACCGGACCCGCGCCGACGCTTCTCTACGGCTATGGCGGTTTCAACATCTCGCTCACGCCGGGCTTCGCGGCCACGCGCATGGCCTGGCTCGAGGCCGGGGGCACCTTCGCGCTCGCGAACCTGCGCGGCGGGGGCGAGTACGGCAAGGAATGGCACGATGCCGGGAGGCTGGCCAACAAGCAGAACGTGTTCGATGATTTCATTGCCGCGGGCGAATATCTCAAGGCGAACGGCTACACCTCCGAGAACGGCCTCGCGATCCAGGGCGGCTCGAACGGCGGCCTGCTCGTCGGCGCTGTGGTCAATCAGCGTCCCGATCTGTTCGATGCGGGCAATGCCGCCGTTGGCGTGATGGACATGCTGCGCTTCGACCGCTGGACTGCGGGCCGCTATTGGGTGGACGATTACGGCTATCCCTCGAAAGAGGCCGATTTCAAGGTGTTGCGCGCCTATTCGCCCTATCACAACATCCGCGACGGAGTGGACTACCCCCCGCTGCTGGTGACCACCGCCGATACCGACGACCGCGTGGTGCCCGGGCACAGCTTCAAATACACCGCAGCCTTGCAGGCTGCCGACCTCGGCGAGGAGATGCATCTTATCCGGATCGAAACGCGCGCGGGGCACGGCTCTGGCAAGCCGACGGACAAGCTGATCGACGAATATGGCGATATTCTTGCCTTCCTCGCCTTTCACACCGGCCTCGACGTGCCTCCGGAGGAATAACGTCAGCGCGTTCAGGAAACTGGTACGTTTCCTGAACGTTTCCTGTCGCCCGAATTCAGGCTCTCCTCAGCGGGATTGGTCTAATTTCTCATGTAACGCCGGAGCAATCCCGCTTCGGCCAGCATGAGGACGAGACGATGAAGACCATTTCCAAAGCTCTCGCCAAGGGTAGCGTTGCGACCATCGCGGCAGGCGCGATGGCGATGGCAAGCGCCGCCCCCGCGCAGGCACAATATCGCGATCGCGATGACGGCATCGGCGCGGGCGAAATCATCGCCGGCGCGGTTATCCTGGGCGGGATCGCTGCCATCGCCGGCTCGATCGGGCGCGATCGCTACAATGACGACCGCTACTATCGCAACGGGCGGGCAGGCTATTACAACGGCAACCCGCGCAGCGCGGTGGAGCGCTGCGTCAACGCGGTCCAGCGCGATGTGCGCCGCTATGGCTATCGCCAGGCGCGCGTGACCCAGATCCGCGACGTCGACGACACCCGCTACGGTTGGCGCGTCCAGGGCCGGCTGGTGGTCGACCAGGGCCGCCATGCCTATGGCAACCGCTACGACCGGCGCGATGACCGTTATGACCGTTATGGCCGGTACGACCGGCGCGATGACCGTTATGACCGCTACGACCGGCGCGACTACAACCGGACCGATGCCGGCAAGTTCACCTGCTACATCGATCGCGGTCGTGTCCGCGACATCAATTACAGCGGCATTCGCGGGCTTCGCTGATAACTGCGCACCGTGCCATATCAGCAAGGGCGGTTCAGGCTGGCGACAGTCTGGGCCGCCTAGCCGTGTGAGCATCGTGAGATGAGTCCGCCGGGGTGGGGCGGGCCGTTCAGGGGATCGATAGCGTGACCTTCATTTCTGGATTTGCCGGCGCGCCCGTGTTGCTCGCCGCAGTATCGCTGATCGCCACTCCCGCCGCCGCGGCCGATCTGCCGCGCACCTCCGTGCGAACCGCCGTTCCGGCGAGCGCCACGGTGAATTCCGCCGACGAGGTTTACGAAGGGCACCGGCGCTGGCGCCGCGATCGCGTCGATGCGGTCGACATCCTTGCCGGCGTGCTGATTCTCGGCGGTATCGCCGCCGTGGCCAGTGCGGCCAAGCGCGCGGGCGACGACCGCTATCGCGATCGCGACTATCGCTACCGCGAGCCCGCCTACCGTTATCGCGACCGCCCCGGATATCGCTACGACAGCGGCAGCGGGATCGACCGCGCCGTTTCCATGTGCATGAGCGAAATCGAACGCGACGCCCGCGTAGAGAGCGTCGACGGCGTGAACCGAACGGGCGTGGGCTGGATGGTTTCAGGCACCCTCTACAATGGCGAGGGCTTTACCTGCCGGATCGGCAATGACGGCCGTATCGAAGGTGTGGACTATGGTGCTCGCGACGCTGGCTACGACTCGGGCGACGACCGGCAATGGGACGACGAGCGCTATCGCTCCGCCTGGGCCGATGTCGATGCTGACCGCGAGACCACTGCAGCCGCTCCGCGAGAGCAGGAGCAGCAGCCTGCCTATCCCGGCGGGCCGGTCGATGGCGATCTGGACGAGGATGATTTCGGGACCGGCTATCAGGTCCGAGACGACTGATCCTTTTCCTGGTCCGAGCGCTCCCGGTAGATCGGGAGCGCCAGCTTCCATCGTATCGCGGCGCTACGCAGGGCGAACCCCGCCCCCCAGGCGAGCGACCAGGTCATGGCATTGCCTAGCTCCGCGTAGCCGCCCGCGACGGTAATCGCCGCCGCTAGGCCCGCTGCGGTGACATAAAGTTCTGGTCGCATGATGATCGAGGGTTCGCCCGCGATCACGTCGCGGACCACGCCTCCGGCACATCCCGTTATCACTCCCAATACTGCGGCCGGAATCGGTGCCACGCCGAAGGCCATCGCTTTCGCTGCGCCGAGCACCGCGAAAGCGGCCAGCCCCCCGCG
>JBBSMH010000128.1:0-6253 GCA_038233275.1 Sphingomonadales bacterium
CTTGCATCTTCGCCAGCGGCGCAAGCACTTCCATCCTGGCGTCGAGCCACTTCCCGAGCGCCCCGAGCAGTGCCTGCCGCGACCTTTCGGGCAGTGCGGCAACATCGCGCGACGGAATCAGCACAGGTTGCAACTGCCCTTCGCGTGCTTCCAGTCTGGCGAGTATCTGGCCGCCCCAGCGGATTGCGCCCCTTTCCAGTTCAACCTGGGACAGGTCGAACGCCAGATTCTCCGCCCGCTCGCCGAGCAGGCGCGGCAGCGATTTTTCCGCAGCAGCCAGGAGCATCTTGCGATCGGCATGATTGGCGGCATGATCGACGGTGAAGCGCAGTCCATCGACGCGGCCGATCGGCTCGTCCTCGACGCTTACCAGCCCGTCTTCCCCGATGACGATGGGCAAAATTCCGGCATCGGGCCCCAGCGATTTCATCAGGATTGCCGTCCTCCGGTTGACGAATCTTTCGGTCAGACGCGCATGCAAGGCGTCCGATAGCCGCGCCTCGACCCCGCGTGCTCTCGCCGCCATCTCGTCGCGCGCCAGCACCCAGTCGGGCCGCTGGCAGATGTAGGCCCAGCTGCGGATGGCGGCAATACGGCCCTGAAGCGTGTCGATGTCACCGCTCTTGTTGTCGAGTTCGGAAATCCGCGCCGCAACGTAATCCGCGCCGAGAAAGCCCCCGCGAAGATCCTGCCACAGACGCGCGACAAATCGCGCGTGCACATCGGGCCCGCGCTGGCGAAAATCGGGCAGGGAGCAGGCCTCCCAGAAGCGGCGGACCAGACCGGGGGACCGGATGTCTGCAGCGAGCGGCTCGCCCGCCAGTCGCCTGAGGGTGGCGAGATCGATCGCCTCGGGCGCAGCGCGCAGGGCCTCGTGCGCGGGCGGGGCTTCGAGGTCCGCGATCAGCACCGCCAGGCTGTCAAACCGTGGCTCGGGATTGCGCCAGTAGAGATGCGTCAGCGGCGCAAAGCGATGCTCCTCGATCGCGTAGACCTCCTCGTCGGTGAATTCGGGTGTCGGCCCTGACCGACCGCCTTGCCCGGCGAGCGTCCCGAACGTCCCGTCGCGCTGGTGCCGCCCGGCCCGCCCCGCGATTTGCGCCATCTCCGCAGGCGTCAACCGTCGTTTGCGCACACCGTCGAACTTGGTCAGTCCGGCAAAGGCCACATGTTCGATATCGAGGTTCAATCCCATGCCGATGGCGTCGGTGGCGACAATGTAGTCGACCTCGCCGTTCTGGAACAATTCGACCTGCTTATTGCGCGTTTCGGGACTCAGCGCACCCATCACCACCGCTGCCCCGCCCCGGAAGCGGCGCAACATCTCCGCGGCGGCGTAGACCTGTTCGGTCCCGAAGGCGACGATGGCGCTGCGCGGTGGCAGGCGCGAAAGCTTGCGCGGGCCGACATGGGTGAGCGTGGAGAAGCGCGGGCGGTCGCTGATTTCGGCGCGCGGTTCGAGCGCGCGGACCAGCGGCTCTAGCGTGGCGGAGCCGAGCAGCATGGTCTCCTCGCGTCCTCGCGCGTTGAGCAGGCGGTCGGTGAAGACATGCCCGCGCTCGCGATCGGCGGACAATTGCGCCTCATCGAGCGCTACGAAGGCCACGCCCTCGCCGTCGCCCACCAATTCCTTGGGCATCGCTTCGGCGGTGCAGCACATGTAGCGCGCGCCCGCCGGTTCGATCCTTTCCTCTCCAGTGATCAGCGCGACCGCGTTCTCCCCCTTAATCGCGCACACGCGGTCGTAGACCTCGCGCGCGAGCAGGCGCAGGGGAAAGCCCATCGCGCCGCTCGAATGGCCACACATCCGCTCGATCGCGAGGTGGGTCTTGCCGGTATTGGTCGGGCCGAGAACGGCCTTGATAGTGCTATCGTTCACCCCATCAACGATGGCAGCGCAAGCCCGGCGGCACAAGTCGGCTCCACCGCCAACGGTTCGTCGCTTCCCGGACTCGGGTTGCCGCAGCTTAACGCGATCTTAGCTTTAATTTCGCAAGCATATCGTCCAGCAATCGACCAGACGGACAGAGGAAGGGTCACCGCCGGACGATGACGGGTGCGGACCTCGTGACTGACGACAAATTCGGCGCTGCGGCGGACACGCTGCCGGCGGGCCTGGCGCGCGCGCGCTCGCGAATGAACGCCCGGCTCGGCAAGCTCGACATCGCACCCGACCTCGGCGCAGACATCGGCAGCCGGAAGTGGTTTCGCGGCCTCGGCACGATGATCGTCTTGTCGGCAGTAGCGTTGGCCTTCTGGCCCGATTTCGCCCCGCTCGAAGCCGCGCCGACCATGCGGCTTGATGAACCCGAGCGCGACGAGTTGCGCAGCCAGATGATCATGCCATTGGCGCTGGGCGCCGACAGCGGCCGCCGGATGGGCGCGACCAGCGTGGTCCGCCCGCTCGCCGCCGCGCCCGAGCGGCCGCAGCTGGAACTGGTGGCGACGCTGGCCCAGGGCGACAGCTTCGATCGCATGTTGCGCCGTGCCGGGCTGGGCCGCGAGGATGCCCTGCGGGTGCAGGAGCTTGTCGGAGGGGCGATGCCCCTGTCCGAGCTCGAACCCGGGACCAAGGTCGATATCACCCTGGGCCGGCGCGAGACAGCCACTTCGCCTCGTCCGCTCGAGGAACTGAACTTTCGCGCGCGTTTCGACCTTCAGCTGTCGATCGATCGTCTGGGCGAGGGCGGGGAATTGTCGCTGACCCGGCGCGCGATCCGTGTGGATGACACGCCGCTGCGCATTCGCGGCACTGTCGGCCCTAGTCTCTACCGCGCAGCGCGCGGGGCCGGCGCGCCGGCAAGCGCGGTCCAATCCTTCCTCAAGACGCTCGGCGAGCAGATCGATCTCGATCGCCAGCTCGGCTCGAACGACACATTCGACATGATCATCGCCCACCGGCGCGCCGCCACCGGGGAACGCCAGGCCGGGCAATTGCTCTACGCGGGGATCGAACGCGGCGACAAGCCGCGGGTCCAGTTGATGCGCTGGGGGCCCGACGGAGAGTTCTACGATGCCGGGGGCGTCGGCGAACAGAAGAGCGGCCTCGTGGCTCCTGTGCCCGGGCGGATGTCTTCGAGCTTCGGCATGCGACGTCATCCGATCCTCGGCTATCGCCGAATGCATAACGGGGTCGATTTCCGCGCAGGGTATGGCACCCCGATCGTGGCGGTGACCGATGGCCAGGTAACCGGCGCGGGCAGAATGGGCGGATGCGGCAACGCGGTCCGGCTGCGCCACGGCGGCGGGATGGACACGCGGTACTGCCACATGAGCCGGATTGCCGTGAACCGGGGGCAGAACGTCAGGCGCGGGCAGGTGATCGGCTATGTCGGCTCGACCGGGCTGTCGACCGGCGCGCACCTCCATTACGAGATGTATCGTGGCGGCCGCGCGCTCAATCCGGCGGGAGTCAAATTCGTCACCCGCGCGCAATTGAGCGGAGCCGATTTGCGTCGTTTCCGCGAAACGCTCGCGAGGCTCAAGGAAGTTGAGCCGGGCGCGGCGCTGGGCGAGCTCGAACTAACTCCAACCGAGACCCTGGCCGAAGAGCCGGTGCGCGAAATCGACAAGCTCGATTTGCGCCGCTCGGTTCCGGGGCCCTGAGTCACATTGCGTCGGCGGGGCGATTGCGGCAAACCGCGCAGCCGATGACCGGAAGCTATCCCAACACCCGCCTGCGCCGATCCCGCGCGACCGGCTGGAGCCGTGCGCTGCATCGGGAGACGACGCTTTCCCGCTCGGACCTGATCTGGCCGCTGTTCATCACCTCGGGAACCGGAACAGAGGAGCCGATTGCCACCCTCCCGGGCGTATCGCGCTGGTCGGTCGACGGAATCGCCAAGCGCGCGAAAGAGGCCGTGGAGCTCGGCATTCCCTGCATCGCGTTGTTCCCCCATACTCCGACCGAAAAACGCAGTGAGAACGGCGACGAAGCGCTCAATCCCGACAACCTAATGTGCCGCGCGATCAAGGCGGTGCGCGAGGCCTGCGGTGATGATATCGGCATTCTGACCGACGTCGCGCTCGATCCCTACACCTGCCATGGCCAGGACGGGGTGCTCGATGACGCAGGCTATGTTGCCAATGACGACACCGTCGCGGTGCTGGTCGACCAGGCGCTCAACCAGGCCGCGGCAGGGGCAGACATCATCGCGCCCTCCGACATGATGGACGGGCGGGTGAAGGCTATCCGGATGGCGTTGGAGATGGCGGGACATCACAACGTGCAGATCATGAGCTACGCGGCAAAATACGCCTCGGCGTTTTACGGTCCCTTCCGCGATGCGGTGGGCAGCGGCGGCCTGCTCAAGGGCGACAAGAAAAGCTATCAGATGGATCGGGCCAACGCCGAAGAAGCGTTGCGTGAGATCGAATTCGATCTCGCCGAGGGCGCCGACAGCGTGATGGTCAAACCGGGTCTCGCCTATCTCGATATCATCTGGCGGGCCAAGGAGCGGTTCGGCGTACCCGTGTTCGCTTATCAGGTAAGCGGCGAATATGCGCTGATCGAGATCGGCGCGCGCGAGGGTCTCGGAGATCGCGATGCCCTGCTGATGGAGAAGCTGATCGCGTTCAAGCGGGCCGGCTGCACCGGAATCCTGACTTACCATGCCGCGCATGCTGCACGGCTCCTGAATGGCTGATATCATTGCCGAAACCGATCGGCTGGTGCTGCGAACTATCGAAGATGGGGACGCGGAGCTGCAATTCCGCCTGCTCAATACCCCTGCCGTGATGGATCAGCTTGGGGGCCCAAAGGAACTTCACGAGATCGAGGCGAAACACGCCAAGGCAATGGCGCTTTATGCTCGCGAAGGCTTTTCATTCCTGATGATGATCGAGAAGGCCAGCCGCGAGCTGGTCGGCCATTGCGGGCTCAAGCGCGTCGATCACCCCGCAGCGAGCAACCCGGGCGATTTCGAGATCGGCTGGCTGGTGCGCGAGGATCGCTGGCGACGCGGCTATGCCTTCGAAGCGATATGCGCGGTGATCGACTGGGCCTTCACCCGCCACCAGGCCCCGCACCTTGTTGCGCTCACTGGTCGGCGCAACGAGGCGAGCTGGCGGATGATGGAAAAGCTGGGCATGCGTCGCACGCCTGAGTTCGATTTCGAGGATTGCGACTACCCTCCCGAAGATCGCCTGACGATCGTCTACCGGCTCGATCTGGCCGATTGGCCAAGGCACGCGTGAGGTAAAGCAATGTCTCTTCGATCCTGCCTTTCCTTCGATGGGACAATGTGCTCGGTAAAGGGTCATGACCAGCAATCCATCGCCACATTCGCGACCGGGCGTCACCATCGTCCCGATCCACGGCAAGGCGCCGAGAATTCATGCGAGCGCCTTTATCGCACCGGGCTGCGCGATCATCGGCGATGTCGAAATCGGAGCGGGTTCGAGCATCTGGTACAATTGCGTGCTGCGCGCCGATGTCAGCCGTATCGTGATCGGCGAGCGCACCAATGTGCAGGACGGCTGCGTGCTCCACTGCGATCCTCCACGCCCCGGCGATCCGGAGGGAAGCCCGCTGATCATCGGCGATGATGTGCTGATCGGACATATGGCGATGGTTCACGGCTGCACGATCCACGACCGCGGTTTCATCGGCCTCGGCGCCATCGCGATGAACAAGGCGGTGATCGGCTCCGATGCGATGCTGGCGGCAGGGGCGATGCTCACCGTAGGCAAGACGATTCGCGAGCGGGAGCTGTGGGCCGGCCGTCCGGCAAAGAAGTTGAGGGAATTGGACGATGCGGCCGTGGCGGGCATGCGGATGGGCGTGGCGCATTATGCCGAGAACGCCAAGGCGCACGCGGCGGCGGTGGCGCAAGCGGATATCTAATCCGCAATCAACGCCCTTAGCGCCTCCACCCGGTCGGCTTCGTGCGGGGGCTTGTCCCAGCGGATGCGGTGAATGCGGGGGAAGCGCATGGCCAACCCCGACTTGTGCCGCTTGCTTTCATGGACGCTGTCGAAGGCGACCTCGAACACCAGGCTCTTGTCGGTTTCGCGCACCGGACCGAAACGGTTGACGGTGTTTTGCCGGATATGCCGGTCGAGCTTTTTCAGTTCCTCGTCGGTAAATCCCGAATAGGCTTTGCCTACGGGCAGCAGCTCCGCACCCCCCAGGCCATCGGAGTCGGGATCGCCGTCCCAGCAGCCGAAAGTGTAATCCGAATAGAAGCTGGAGCGCTTGCCGCTGCCGCGCTGGGCGTACATCAACACGCAATCGACGAGCAGCGGATCGCGC
>JBBSMH010000129.1:0-6228 GCA_038233275.1 Sphingomonadales bacterium
CGTGTTCGAGAATCAGCCTGGCGCGGCGCATCTGGCCGGGTGAATTGAAGATGACGTGGTCCGAAAGGCGACAGATTTCCTCCAGCTCTTCCGGCTTGTAGGCAGCCGAATAGGTGGCGATCTCCCCGTCGTAGAATTCGCTCGCCAGTCGCGCTTCCCACAGGCCCGACGCGCACACGCCGTCGAGATATTCGCCGATGATCGGCGCGGTGGACCACATGGAGAAAGCTTTCAGCGCCGCGAGCACCTTGATCTCGGCCGCGTCGCGTATGTCGGCGAGGACCTTGCAATTGGCGCGCAGCTTCGCCGCATCGACAACGAAGGCGGGGCTGTCGACCCGGCTCAGATCGAAATGCGCGAAGGCGCCCGGATCGCCGGCTCTGGTCTCCATTACTCGCTCTCCTCCCCCACGCCCTGGGCGAGTTCGAAGCGCACCACGCGCCCGCCATAGACATCGGTCACATAGACGATGCCGTTGCTGCCGATGGCGATGTCGTGGCCGAGACTGGCGCTGGCGCCGCGGAGCCCCACGTCGAGCGAGCGGTCGAGCGTCCCGTCGGGGCGATAGACCCGCACGATGGCGCCGGTGCGGTCGCCCTCATCGCGGCCCTCCACCGCCAGCAGCCAGCCGCTCCCCAGCGCAGCGAGACCATAGGGGTGGCCGCCGGTGGGCGTTTCCCAATCCTCGATGGCTTTGCCCTCGCGCGTGAACAGCCGGATTCGCGCATTTTCGCGATCCGCGACGTAGATCCGCTCCTCATCGACCGCGAGATCGTGCGCGATGTCGAAGTCGCCCCACTCGCGGATGAAATTGCCCGACCGGTCGAACTCGGCGACGCGCGTGTTCACATAGCCGTCGGCGACAAGGACGCGGTCGCCGATGAACTCCACATCCGCGGGCCGCCCGAAATGCGCAGCGTCGGACCCCGGGACGCCGCGTTCGCCGATCACCAGCTCCTCCTCGCCCTCGTGACTGAAGCGAAACACCTGTTCGCGCCCCACATCGGTGATCCACACCTTGTTCTCGTCGTCGACGGATATGCCGTGGGGCATGATGAAAGTGCCCGCGCCCCATTTGTCCAGCAACCTTCCGTTGCGCGCGAACATGAACACGGTGGGCTCGGCGATCGGCTCGGCGGGAAACGGCTCCTCCCAGGCGCGCCCGGCGCGGTGGAGCACGAAGATATGACCGTGATCGTCGGTAGCGACGGCGCTCACCTGGCCGAAAGCCGCGTCATCGGGGATGGTCGGCCAGTTTTCGTCGACCTGCGCTGTCGGCACATCCTCCGGCAGGGAGACGGAACCGCATGCGGCCGCCGAAAGCGCCAGCGCGATTGCCATCGATATTGCGCTCTTGGTTTTCATAGTATCTGCCCGCCTGCCCGCCCTGATCTTTCCAGTGTCAATAGCGGCTCAGAACTCTACCGGCCCGTCGAGTTCCTTCACCTGCCAAGGCAGGCCGTGTTCGTTGAGCATGTCCATGAACGGGTCGGGATCGAGCTGTTCCATATTGAACACCCCTTCTCCCTTCCACACGCCCTGCACCACCAGCGCGCTGCCGATCATCGCGGGAACACCGGTGGTATAGCTGACCGCCTGGTTGCCCGTCTCGGCATAGGCGTCCTCGTGATCGCAGATGTTGTTGATGTAGAAGGTCTTCTCACCGGATCCATCGAGCGCCTCGCCGGTGGCGATCACGCCGATGTTGGTCTTGCCCCTGGTGGTCTCGCCAAGCGTTTCCGGCTTTGGCAGCACCGCGGCGAGGAATTGGAGCGGGATGATCTCGCGGCCTTGGTATTTGATCGGCTCAATGCTGGTCATGCCCACGTTCTGCAGGACGGTCAGGTGGGTGATGTATTGGTCGCCGAAGGTCATCCAGAAGCGCGCACGCTCGAGCCCGGGGAGGAATTTCGCAAGGCTCTCGAGCTCCTCGTGATACATCATGTACATGTTCTTGGGGCCGACTCCTTCGAAGTCGAACTCGACCTTCCTGCCCATCGCCGGCGTCTCGACGAACTCTCCGTTCTCCCAGTGCCGCGCGGGTGCGGTCACTTCGCGAATGTTGATTTCCGGATTGAAGTTGGTCGCGAAATGCTGGCCATGGTCGCCGCCGTTGCAATCGAGGATGTCGAGCTGGCGGATGGTCTTCAATTTGTGCTTCCTGAGCCACACGGTGAACACGCTGGTCACGCCCGGATCGAAGCCCGAGCCGAGCAGCGCCATCAGCCCGGCTTCCTTGAACCGTTCATGGTAGGCCCACTGCCACTTGTACTCGAACCTGGCCTCGTGCTTTGGCTCGTAATTGGCCGTATCGAGGTAATCTACTCCCGCCTCCAGACAGGCGTCCATGATCGGCAGGTCCTGATAGGGCAACGCGAGATTGACCACCAACGAAGGCCCGACCTTGCGGATCAGATTGATCATCGCCGGGACTTCTTCGGCGTCGATCTCATAGGTCTTGATGTCCTGCCCGGTCCGCTCCTTCACGCTCGCGGCGATGGCGTCGCACTTGGATTTGGTGCGGCTGGCGAGATGAATGTCGGAAAAGAAATCCTTGTTCATCGCCATCTTGTGAACGCAAACGCTGCTGACGCCGCCCGCGCCGATCACCAGGACTGTCGACATATGTAATGTTCTCCGAATTCGAATCTTGGCGGCTCCCTACAGAAATGCGCTAGACCAGCCAAATGATCCAGGACAGCACCCCCATTCCAACGCGTGAGGGGGTAGTGGCGGCAGCTGCCTCCATCGCCGAAATCTTGCGCCCCACGCCGCTTCTGCCCGTGGAAATCGGAGAAGTGCGCGCCCTTGCGAAAGCCGAGAGCCTGCAGCCGATCGGCGCCTTCAAGATCAGGGGCGGATGGTGGCGCCTGGTCAATCTGAGCGAGGAGGAGCGCGCTCGGGGCGTCGTAGCGGTATCGAGCGGAAACCACGCGCAGGGCGTTGCGTGGGCGGCGCGCCGGCTGGGCATCCGGGCTACCATCGTCATGCCCCGCGATGCCCCGCAAGTGAAGCTCGAGGCGACCCGGGCTCTCGGGGCCGATATCGTGCTATACGAGAGACCGGGGGAGGACCGGGACGAGGTCGCGGCGAAACTGATCGAGGAGCGTGGCGGCACGCTGGTCCACGCCTTCGGCGATGCCAGGGTAATCGAGGGCCAGGGAAGCGCCGGCATCGAGATCGTCCAGCAGCTCGGCCGGGAACCCAGGCGTATCGTCACCCCCTGCGGCGGCGGCGGCCTCGCCGCGGGGCTATCACTCGCCTGCCCCGACGCTGCAATCCATGTCGCGGAGCCGGAGGGCTGGGACATGGTCGGGCAAGCGCTGCGAAAGGGAGAGATCGTGCGCGTGAGCGGGAATGCGCCCCGGACGATCTGCGACGCGCTGCAACCAGATGCCACCAAGCCCGTCAACCTCGCCGTGCTTCAGGGCCGCGCGGAACCCGGTGTGTCCGTAACCGACGAAGAGGTGCGGGCGGCGCAGCGGTTCGCCTTCGGCAGGCTCAATCTGGTGGTCGAGCCAGGCGGCGCGGCGGCGCTGGCGGCGGCGCTTGCCGGCAAGGTCCCGGTCGACGAAGAAACGGTGATAATGGTCACCGGCGGCAACACCGATGCTGCCCGCTTTGCGGAAACCATCGCGGCGGGCGATTGACTAAACGGCGCGGGGGCTTCAGTCTCGCGCCGGACAGGGAGGGAATTCGATGCAGGCTCAGATGCTCGCACCGGCCGCGGTGCTCGTCGCGTGGTCGCTGATCATCCTTTTGTGGATGGCGTACACGCGCTTCGGCGCGATGGCCAGGAGCGGCGCCAGCCTGAAGACGGCGAAACCCGGAGGACGGGGACAGGATCTCGACGGCGTGCTGCCCGATCAGGTCAATTGGAAGGCGCATAATTACGCGCATCTGATGGAGCAGCCGACGCTCTTCTATGCCGCCAGCGTGATCATCGCGCTGATGGGTCCCGCCGCGCTCGATCCGCTGTTCGCATGGATCTATGTCGGCTTGCGCATCGTCCATTCGATCTGGCAGGCGACAGTCAATGTCGTCTCGGTGCGCTTCGCGATCTTCCTGCTGTCGACGGTCGCGCTCTTCTACCTTGCCTATCGGGCAGTCGCGCTGACGCTGTTCAACGATCCGGGAGCGTTGGGATGATCGAATCGCAAATCCTTCAGCCCGTCGTGGTCCTGGCGGCCTGGACCATGATCATGTGGGCGTGGATGTACGCCACGCGTATCCCCGCGATGAGCCGCGAAGGTCTGACGCCCGACCAAGCGCGGCGCACGGGCACGCTGGATCAGGCTCTCCCCGAGCATGTCCAATGGAAAGCCCATAATTACAATCACCTGCACGAACAGCCCACGGTGTTCTACGCGGTCGCCCTCGTGTTGGCGATGGTCGGCTTGGGCGACGGTATGAATGCGCTGCTGGCGTGGATCTATGTCGGACTGCGGATCATCCACTCGCTGGTGCAGGTCACCGCGAATGTGGTCATGGTCCGCTTCGTGCTGTTCGCGGTGTCGAGCCTGGTGCTGATCGTGCTGATCTTCGACGCCGCCGTGGCGATATTCGACACCAGCATCTGAGCCGAAGGCCGCCCGGGCTTTACTCCGCCGCTTCGGCGGCTTCCTGCTCGGCGAAATCGAGCGTGGCGTGGAACTTCTCGGCATCGAGCGCGGCCATGCAGCCCATCCCGGCGGCGGTGACCGCCTGGCGATAGGTGTGGTCGGTTACGTCGCCAGCCGCGAATACGCCCGGAATCTCCGTCTTGGGTGAACCCGCTTCGGTGAACAGATAGCCGCCCTCATCCATTGGCAGCTTGCCCTTGAACAGCTCGGTCGAAGGCGCGTGGCCGATAGCGACGAAGGCGCCGTCTGCCGCAAGCGTGGATTGCTCGCCGGTCAGCGTGTCGCGCAGGACCAGATGCGTCAGCCCGCCCGCCGCGGGATCACCCTCGAACCGCTCCACCACCTTGTTCCAGATCGTGCTGATCTTGGGGCTCTTGAAGAGCCGTTCCTGGAGGATTTTCTCCGCACGCAATTCGTCGCGGCGATGGATAAGCGTCACGTCGTCCGAGTGGTTGGTGAGGTATAGCGCTTCCTCGACCGCGGTGTTGCCGCCGCCAATCACTGCGACTTTTTTGCCGAGATAGAAGAACCCGTCGCAAGTCGCGCAGGCCGAAACACCCTTGCCGCCCAGTTCCTGCTCTCCCGGCACGCCAAGCCATTTGGCCTGTGCGCCGGTGGCGATCACCAGCGTGTCGCCGATATATTCATCGCCGCTGTCGCCAATGGCGCGAAAGGGGCTGCCGCCCTTCAGATCGACCTCGACGATCGTGTCCCACATCGTCCGCGTGCCGACATGCTCGGCCTGTTTCTGCATCTGCTCCATCAGCCAGGGCCCCTGGATGACATCGGCGAAGCCTGGATAATTCTCGACATCGGTGGTGATCGTCAGCTGGCCGCCCGGCTGGATGCCCTGCACGATAATCGGCTCCATCATCGCTCGCGCAGCGTAAATGGCGGCGGAATAGCCGGCGGGGCCGGAACCGATGATGAGCATTTTGGTGCGATGGGTAGCCATGGATATTCTCTAGGTCAGCAATTCTGTCGCCGCTATATGGGAAGGCGGCCGGCAAGAGTCACGCCACGAAACGCGCCCACAGCCGCTGTTTCAAGGCCTCATCCACACCTATCGGCCCTTCGATATAGGCATCGAGCGAACCGTGCTCGCGTTCGACCTCGGCGATAAAGGTCGCAAGGTAATCCTCGTGCACCTCGAGCAGCGCGCGGATCGACTCCTCGTCGACCTTCCGGCCCAACCGCGCCTCGATGTTCGGGACCGATTGCTCGCGCAGGACTGCGAGCGTGGGTGCGGCATTGGTCAGCAGGAATTCGGCGAAGAGATCCTCGCGGCTCACGCCAAGAATATGCAGCAGCAATGTGGCGGCGACGCCCGTCCGGTCCTTGCCCGCGAAACAATGCACCAGGCTGCCGCCGTCGCGCTCTGGCAGGATACGCAAATAGCGGGAAAACATCTCGATCATCGCGGGATTGCGCGGCATGCGCGTGTAGACGGCAATCATCCTCTCGCGCGCATAATCTGCCGTCGCCATGTGCGGATCGATGTCCATGTGCGGCGGACTGCTCGAGGTCTCGCCCTCGTAGAACACCACCTCGCCCCCAAAGCCGTGGACCCGGCGGCAGGGATAGCTCGACCGCTCGGTCGCGCCCC
>JBBSMH010000130.1:0-6194 GCA_038233275.1 Sphingomonadales bacterium
AAGGTAATGACATGCCCATGCGGGCGCAGCCGACCAGCCACATCGTCGATCACGATTTGCGGATGTTCGCCGTCCTGCCACGCAAGACGATCCACTGTGGTTCTCGCAGTGACGCCGCCGCCGCCGAAGCCGTTCCACATGGTGTACCCCCCAAAGCCCGAGCGTTTCCCGAGCGATTCGCATCTCGACGAATCGACTTATCCACAAGCATGGTAAAGTTTTTATCAACGCGGATTACATTTGCAGATCGGAGAAGGGGACAGCACTCGAGTGAGGTTCGTCCCCTGATGTCAGCCCGTCTTCAGCTCCTCGGCAAGAAGCTTGAAATCGTCCGCGCGGGGAGAATTCTTGCGCCAGATCAGGGCAATTTCGCGTCTGGCGTTGTTCGACTTGAGTGGCCTGGCGACAACCTGCGTCCCTGCCAGCACGCCCGCCCGCACAGCCATTTCGGGCAGCATCGTCAGGCCCAACCCATTATCGACCATCTGGACGAGCGTGTGCAGGCTGGTCCCGATCATGGTGGCGCTGGCGCGCAATTCGGGCCGGTTGCAGGCGGCCAGCGCGTGATCGCGCAGGCAATGACCGTCTTCAAGCAGCAGCAGCCGGCCTTCGTCGATCATCGAGGGCGGGATTTCATCCGGGGGATCGCGCGGATCGTCCTTCGGAAACGCCACGTAGAGCGCATCGTCCTCGATGTGCGCCATGTCGACTTCTCCCGTGGCGAAGGGAAGGGCGAGCAAGACGCAATCGGCGCGGCCGTGCTGGAGCGATTCCACCGCGTCATGACTCGTCTCCTCGCGCAGGAAGAGCTTCAGGTCGGGGCGCTCGCGCCGAAGCCGGGGAAGGATTCGTGGAAGCAGGAATGGCGCGATGGTAGGAATCACGCTCATCCGCAGCGTTCCCGAGAGCGGCTTGCCCGAAGCGCGAACGAGGTCGGAGAGCTCTTCCGCCTCGCGCAGGATACGGTGCGCTTTCTCTACCACCTGGTTACCGAGCGCCGTAAAGCGGACGACGCGGCGGGTGCGTTCGACGAGCGTCACGCCCAGTAGCGATTCGAGTTCGCGTATGCCCGAAGACAAGGTCGACTGCGACACGAAGCTGGCCGCCGCCGCGTGCCCGAAGTGCTCATGCTCATGCAACGCGACGAGATATTGCAGCTGCTTGATCGTGGGCAGGTAAGTGCTCACGAGCGCGTCTACTCCGCCGGCTGTGCTTCGTGCTGCGGGGGCTGCGCCATGTCGTTGGCCATGTCGTCGACATGGGTCATCAACAATCTGCCGTTTTTAACCGCAAAGCCGGTTTTTCCTTCGACCAGGTCCAGCGCGTCCTTGCCGAAAACGTCGTAGCGCCAGCCTTCGAGGATCGGCAGATCGCGAACCCCTGCCGCAAGCGCCTCCATCTCGTCTGCTCTGGTCAGCAACCGGGCGGAAACGTCGATCTCGCGCGCGCGGATCTTGAGCAGCAGCTTGAGGAGATCGGCGACCAGCGCCCCCTCTTTGCCCAGTGGCGCGCCGCGCTTGATCTTCGGCGGCATCTCTTCGGCCGAAAGGGGTTCTGCCTGCGCGATCACCTTCATCAACCGCTTGCCGATATCGTTGTCGCGCCAGGCATTGGACAGCCCGCGGACCTTGGTCAGATCGTCCTGCTTTTTCGGCGGGTGGCTGGCGATATCGGCGAGCGTCTCGTCGCGCATGATACGGCCGCGCGGAATGTTCGTGTGCTGCGCCTCGCCCTCGCGCCAGGCGGCGAGAGCCTTCAACCGCCCGAGTACTTGAGGATTCCGTCCGGGTGAGCGAATGCGCTTCCATGCGCTGCCCGCGTCATTGGCGTAGTTCTCCGGATCGGCCAGCCGGTCCATCTCCGCATCTAGCCAGGCGCCGCGTTCCGTCTTGACCAATTTGTCGAGGATCTTGGGAAAGATTTTGGAGAGGTGCGTCACGTCGCCGATGGCGTATTCGATCTGTCGTTCGGTCAGCGGCCGGCGGCTCCAGTCGGTAAAGCGTGCGCCCTTGTCGACGGTGATTCCGAGCCAGCTTTCGACGAGATTGGCGTAGCCGATCTGTTCGGACTGGCTGATCGCCATCATCGCGATTTGCGTATCGAAGATCGGATGCGGCGTTTTGCCCGTAAAATTATAGACGATCTCGACGTCCTGCCCGCCGGCGTGGAAGACCTTGAGGACGTCCTCATTGTCGCACATTAACGCCCACAGCGGCTTGAGGTCGATCCCTTCGGCGAGCGGGTCGATCGCCGCGGCCTCTTCCTCATTGGCGATCTGCACCAGGCACAGTTCGGGCCAATAGGTGTTCTCGCGCATGAACTCGGTATCGACGGTGACGAAGTCGCTTTGCGAGAGGCGCTCGCAGAGCTGGGCCAGCGCATCGGTAGTCGTAATCAGGGGATGTATTTTCATCGTGTCTTTTCTAGTCTCGGGCGGAGTACCGCCCCCGGCGCGCCGAGCTTGACAAAAAGCCGGGCTTGCCCTGTTAGCGCGCGCGTTTCTTGGCTAGAGGCGCACGAACCCAAAATCGCTCCGGGCCCCTAGCGGTATAGCTCCGAAATTGGAAAGATTTTAGATGCACGCCTATCGTACCCACAATTGCGCCGCGCTCAGCCGCGAAAACGTCGGAGAGAGCGTCCGCCTGTCCGGCTGGGTGCATAACAAGCGCGATCACGGCGGGGTGCTGTTCGTCGACCTGCGCGATCATTACGGGATCACCCAGGTGGTGGCGGACAGCGACAGCGATGCGTTGCCAATTCTCGAAAAAATGAAGCTGGAATCGGTCGTTACCATCGACGGCACGGTCAAGGCGCGCGACGATGCTGCGGTCAACCCCAACCTGCCGTCCGGGGAAATCGAGGTTTTCGCCCGCGCCGTGGAGGTCCAGAGCCGCGCGGAAGATCTGCCGTTGATCGTCAATTCGCCGGAGGATTATCCCGAAGACATCCGCCTCAAATACCGCTTCGTCGACCTGCGGCGCGAACGCGTGCACCGCAACATCATGCTGCGCAACAAGGTCATCACCAGCCTGCGCCGGCGGATGATCGACCAGGGCTTCAGCGAGTTCCAAACCCCGATCCTTGGCGCTTCCAGCCCCGAAGGCGCGCGCGACTATCTGGTACCCAGCCGCCTGCATCCTGGCCGCTTCTACGCGCTCCCCCAGGCACCGCAGATGTTCAAGCAACTGCTGATGGTCGCGGGCTTCGACCGCTATTTCCAGATCGCGCCGTGCTTTCGCGACGAGGACTTGCGCGCCGACCGCAGCCCCGAATTCTACCAGCTCGACTTCGAGATGAGCTTCGTCACCCAGGAAGATGTTTTCAACACCATCGAACCGGTGCTGGCCGGCGTGTTCGAGGAATTTGCCGAGGGCAAGAGCGTGACGACCGCGGGCCAATTTCCCCGCATTCCCTTCGCCGAGGCGATGCTGAAATACGGCACCGACAAGCCCGACCTGCGTAACCCGCTCGAGATCCGCGACGTCACGGGCCACTTCCAGACATCGGGCTTCGGCCTGTTCGAGAAGATCGTCTCCGGCGGCGGGTGCGTGCGTGCGATCCCTGCGCCGGACACCCATGAGAAGAGTCGCAAATTCTTTGACGTGATGAACGATTGGGCTCGCCGTGAGGGATTCGCAGGGCTCGGCTACGTGACCCGCAAGGGCGGTGAGTTCGGCGGACCCATCGCCAAGAACCACGGCGCCGAGGGAATGGAGAAACTCTATTCCGAGCTCGGGCTGGGCGAGAATGACGGGCTGTTCTTCGCAGCTGGCAAGGAGAAAGAAGCTGCCAAACTTGCGGGTGCCGCCCGCACGCGCGTCGCCGAGGAACTCGGGCTGATCGAGGACGGCTGCTTCAAGTTCTGCTGGATCGTCGATTACCCGATGTTCGAATTCGACGACGAATTGAAGCGTATCGATTTCAGCCACAATCCTTTTTCGATGCCGCAAGGTGAACTCGAGGCGCTCGAAAGCAAGGACCCGCTTGAGGTGCTCGCCTGGCAGTACGATATCGTCTGCAACGGCTATGAACTTTCATCGGGAGCGATCCGGAACCACCGCCCGGACATCATGTACAAGGCCTTCGAGATCGCCGGTTATTCGAGGGAAGAAGTCGATGCGAACTTCTCCGGAATGATCGAGGCGTTCAAGCTCGGTGCGCCACCCCACGGCGGCTCGGCTCCGGGCATCGACCGCATCGTCATGCTGCTGGCCGACGAGCCGAATATTCGCGAGGTGATCGCCTTTCCGATGAACCAGCGCGCGCAGGATCTGATGATGGGCGCGCCCAGCGTGGTTTCGCCCAAGCAATTGCGCGAATTGAGCATCCGCACCGTGGAACCGACCGACGCGAAGCCCGCTGAGAAGGTTCGGGTCGACAATATCGGCGAATGACAAAAAGGGCGCGGATCACTCCGCGCCCTTGCTGTCGAACTGGTCCGCCGATCAGTCGTATTGGTGCTCGATCATGTCGCCGAAACGCTCGCCTTCGCAAATCTCGGCATAGCACTGCTGGATGACGGTGCGCTGCTGCGCATCCATATCCTTGTCATCGAGCGCGGATTCGAACTTGCCTTTGAGATAGTCCTCGCCTTCCTCGACCCGCTCGGCGGCGGCTTCGTCGCCATTCTCGAACATGTCGGCGATGCCCAGCCATAACCGGTGCAACTCGCCCGTCACGGTACCTTTGGTGCGCAGCTCGCCGCCCTGGCGCTGGAGTTCGGCGTTAAGCTTCGACAGCGTTTCTTGCCGCCGGTCCAGCCGCTGCTGGAGCGCCTGCTTGAGTTGCGGATTCTCCGCCTTTTCCATTGCCTTGCGATAGCCCTCTACCGAGTCATAGGCAGTGTCGGTCAGCGTTTCGAGATTTGTCGTATTGGTCATCGATTGCGTTCCTTGTTGGGGAGTGGATGTCCACTAAATGGACGGCGCGCAAAATGGGGCCGAGGCCGCAATCTCCGGCCTTTAGCCAGTTGATGTCGCGCGCGGCGGGCACTTGCGCTTGACCCGTGTGTTCATTAGGGCGACAGCCAATCCAACAAACCCCAAGACAAGAGGGCCCAACATGAGCGATACCGCCGACCGCGTGCAGAAGATTGTCGTCGAGCATCTCGGCGTCGAGGCCGACAAGGTCACCCAGGACGCCAGCTTCATCGACGATCTGGGCGCAGACAGCCTCGACATCGTCGAATTGGTGATGGCGTTCGAGGAAGAATTCGGCGTGGAAATCCCCGACGATGCCGCGGAGAACATCACCACCGTCGGCGACGCCACGAAATACATCGAAGAGCACAAGGGCTGATTGCCATTCTGCTTTGCCCGGGCCTCGCGGCTCGGGTACGGACAGGCCCGAGCCCCCGCAGGGCCGGGCCTGTTGTCTTTTACGGAGTGTAATGCATGCGTCGTGTGGTCGTTACCGGTCTGGGCCTCGTCACCCCCTTGGGCGGCGATGTCGAGACGACTTGGAAGAACCTCATCGCCGGCGAGAGCGGGGCGGGACAGATCACGCACTTCGACGCGTCGAACCAGAAATGCACGATCGCCTGCGAGATCAAGCCCGCCGATCATGAATGGGGCTTCGATCCCGACAAACGGGTCGATCCGAAAATCCAGCGCCAGGTCGATCCCTTCATCGTCTATGGCATCGATGCCGCGGGACAGGCGCTCGAGGATGCGGGACTGACGGAACTCTCCGACGAGGAGAAACTGCGCGCGGGCTGTTCGATCGGCTCGGGTATCGGGGGTCTGCCGGGTATCGAGAAGGAATCGGTTAACCTTCACGAGCGCGGGCCGGGCCGGGTTTCGCCCCATTTCGTGCATGGGCGCCTAATCAATCTCATTACCGGCCAGGTTCAGATCAAATATGGCTTCATGGGGCCGAACCATGCGGTTGTGTACGCGTGTTAGACGGGCGCTCATTCGATCGGCGTCGCCGCGCGCATGGTTGCGCTCGACGATGCCGACATCATGCTCGCGGGTGGCGCGGAAAGCACCGTCAATCCGCTGGGCATCGCCGGCTTTGCGCAGGCGCGGGCGCTGAACATGTCGATGAACGACCGGCCGACCGAGGCCAGCAGGCCCTACGACCGGGACCGCGATGGCTTCGTTATGGGTGAAGGCGCGGGCGTGGTGGTGCTGGAGGAATACGAGCGCGCCAAGGCCCGGGGCGCGAAGATTTACGGCGAGGTTACCGGCTAC
>JBBSMH010000131.1:0-6162 GCA_038233275.1 Sphingomonadales bacterium
GATCGGCATATTGCGCGAACTCGAGCCCGCCCACGAGAGCGGGATCGTCGGCAACGACCGCAAAGGTCTGGCCGGTCGGCGCGGGCAGTTGCGTTTGGTCACGCGAAACGTCCGCGCGGACCGGGGTGGCGCAGGCTGCGAGGCCGGCGAGAATAATCGGGACGGAGGCCAGCTTAAGGGTGCGCACCCAACCCTGTTTACGGGTAGTCATTGTCAGTCCTTTCAACGTAGGCCCGCTGCCGTGACCTTATCTCCTCGCGGTCATGCTGTCAGCGAATAGGCGTGTTGTAAAGAACAGGCCATGAACCCGGTTTGAATGGCCGGATTCACAAAAGTTGAATGGTTCGAGATGCTTCAGCCGCGAACCAGCCCCAGCGCGCGATAAGTATCGGCCAACGTCGGAGCCGCCATTTCGCGAGCTCTGGCCGCTCCCTGCGCCAGGATCGCGTCAAGCGACTCGCGGTCTTCGAGCAGCTCCCGGAACCTCTGCGAAATCGGCGCGAGCGTTTCCACCAGCAGATCGCCGAGCGCGGGCTTGAACGCGCCGAAGCCCTGACCGCCGAACTCCTGCAGGACCTGCTCCGCAGTCACTCCCCGCAGCGCCGCGTAGATGGTCACCAGGTTGAGCGCCTCGGCGCGACCTTCCAGTCCTTCCACTTCGCTCGGCAGCGGCTCGGCATCGGTCTTGGCCTTCTTGACCTTGCGCATGATCGCGTCCGCATCGTCGGACAAATTGATCCGGCTCATCTCCGAGGGATCGGATTTGCTCATCTTGGCGGTGCCGTCGCGCAGGCTCATGATGCGCGCCGCCTCGGGTGGCACTATTGGGTCCGGCAGGGTGAAGACGGGCGCGCCTTCTGACGCAAAGTCGTTGTTGAACTTCTGCGCGATGTCGCGCGCGAGTTCGAGGTGCTGTTTCTGGTCCTCGCCTACCGGGACATGCGTGGCCTTGTAGAGCAGCACGTCAGCCGCCTGGAGCACCGGGTAGCCGAACAGCGCGACCGACTGGCCTTCGCGGTTTTTGCCCGCCTTGTCCTTCCACTGCGTCATGCGATTGAGCCAGCCCATCCGCGCGGTGCCGCTCAGCAGCCACTGCAGCTCCGCATGGGCAGGGACCTGCGCCTGGTTGAACAGCACCGAACGCGCGGGGTCGATCCCGCAAGCAACCAGCGCAGCGGCCATTTCGAGCGTTGCCCGCCTGAGCTCGACGGGATCGTGCGGCTGGCTGATCGCGTGCAGATCGGCGAGGAAGAACAGGCACCGGTTTTTCTCTGCGCTTCCGCCTGCGGCTGCCTGAGCGCCGGCACCCTCCTCCATTTCATCCTGCATCCGAACCCAGTTGCGGATCGCCCCGAGGTAATTGCCGAGGTGGAGGTTGCCGGTGGGTTGGATGCCGGAAACGACTCTCATCGAGGGGGGGCGCATTCAGGGAGCCTTCTTTTTGGTGAGTGCGGCAATCCGCTGCCGGTCGATCCCGCCCACGGCGAACGCGACGCCGAAATAGACGATTGCCGCGCAAAGCACGAGCACCACCAACGCGAACAGCCGCGCGAACAGGCCGGCAGCATACCAGCCGGTGAGCAATTCTCGCGCATACCACAAAGCGATGCCCATGGCGGCGGCGGCCAGCAACTGTCTGGCGATCCTCAAGATCAGCGCCCCGGGCATGCGATAATGGCCGCGCCGGAGCAGTACAGCATAAAGGAACCCGACATTGATCCATGCGCCCACCACGCTGGCCGCGGCGACTCCTATTATCCCCCAGGAATCGAGAAAGGCGAGGTTGAATGCGATGAACACGGCTAAGGAGATGAAGGCCGCATAGACCGGGGTCCTGGTGTCCGCGCGCGCATAGAAATTGGGGACGATCACCTTGACGAGGACATAGGCGGGCAGGCCCAGAACCAGAATTGCGAGCACGCTTCCGGTCACCGCCGCGTCGGCCAGGTCGAACCGTCCGCCCTGAAATATCATGGTGACGAAGGGCGTGGCGCAAATCGCCAGCGCCACGGCAGCCGGGATGGTGAGCAGCATGGCCAGTTCGATCGCGTCGGACTGGACCCGGTCGGCGCCTCGCTTGTTGTCTCCCCCAATGAAGCGCGAAAGCGTCGGCAGGATTGCGGTGGACAGGGCAATGCCGATGATGCCCAGCGGAAGCTGGTTCAGCCGGTCGGCATAATTCATGTGGCTGACCGAGCCGCTGGCAAGCTGGTTGAGGAAGTACAGCTGGACCAGCGTGTTGATCTGATACGCGCCGCCCCCGATCGCTGCCGGCAGCGCGATCACTCCCAGCCGCTTGACCTCGGGGGTCAGGCGCGGCCAGAGGAGCTTGGGCCGGAAACCTTCCACGCGGACCCAGATATACAGCCAGGCGAGTTGCATGACCCCCGCACCGGTCACTGCCCAGGCAATCCCATAGGCCACGCGCTCCAGGCTCGCCCCGGCAGCCATCCAGCGCTCGCCGATCAGCAGCGCGGCGATCAGCACCAGGTTCAGAATGATGGGGAAGCTTGCGCCGGGGGCGAACCGGCTGACCGAATTGAGCATTCCGGTGAACAGCGTCACGAGGCTGACCAACAGAATGTAAGGGAACATGATCCGGGCGAAATCCACTGCCAGGTCGAACTCGCCGGGATCGACCGGCTTTTCCGCAAGCAGCCAGATCACGCCAGGCATCGCCAGCTCGAGAAGGGCGCAAAGCGCGATCAGCGCGGGCAGAAACACGCTGAGCACATCGTCGGAGAAGCTGCGGGCCGCCTCCTCTCCACCCTCGCCATGGAGCCGCTTGGAGAACATCGGCACGAAGGCGGCGGAAAACGCACCTTCGGCAAACAGGCGGCGAAATACGTTGGGAATGATGAATGCCTGGAACCACGCGTCGGTGACCGCATTGGCACCCAGCACGCGGCTGAAGATCATCTCGCGAGCCATGCCCGCGATGCGGCTGACCATGGTCAGCCCGCCGATCGTGCCCACGTTCTTGAGCAGGCTCATGCCCGCATCTCCGCTTTAGCCGGGCTCAGGCCTCGCCCGACGGAGCGGCCTCATTTCCACCCTCGCCCTCTTGCCGTTCCTGCGCCACCTGCGCCATGCGCTGCTGGTAGAGCGCACCGAAATCCATTGGCTCCATCATGAACGGCGGAAAGCCCGCGTCGCGTGTGGCGTCGGCGATGACGCGACGGGCGAAGGGGAACAGGATGCGCGGCGCCTCGGCATAGAGAAAGGCGTGGGCATGCTCGTCGGGCAAATTGCGCAGGCCTGCGAGGCCGCAATAGGACAGATCGACGAGGTAGAGATTGCCCTTCTCGCCCGTCGCGGAGACGGTCATCTTGAGCTCCACCTCGTGCACTTCCTCGTTCACCTGCGTCGCGCCGATATTGAGCTGCACATCAATCTGCGGCTGCTCCGTCCACTGGAAGCAGTCGGGCGCATTCGGGTTCTCGACCGAGAGGTCCTTGATGTACTGGGTGATGATGCCCGCCGCGGGCTGATTGTCGGCGCCGTTCGCGCCAGTCGCGGGGTCGGGATTGATGTCAGTGAGAACGTCGCCTTCGTCGGCCATGGATAGGGTACTTTCGCCTGGAATTGCCGTTAATCGGCGCAGGGGTTCATGCTGCGCCGTAGAGCGCGCGCGCCTAGCACCTGCACGCCATTGCGGCAACACGCGCTGCGTTGGGCCGGAAGGCGCGAAAATTCGGTCCGACTGCGACGGCGCGTGGCGTTGCCGAATTGTAATCCGTTCCTATGTAGGGCAGGGAGAACAGGGACTGTCGGATGGCGCGCCGTTTCGCGCCGGCCGATGCAGCAGGTGCATGAAGTGATACTGGAAATCGTCATCCTCGCCATGGTCGCAGCCTTTCTCGGCTTGCGTCTCTATTCGGTGCTCGGCCGCAGGGCGGAGCATGAGGAGGAACCCATTCCGCGGCGGTTCGACCGCGGCGAAGACGGCGCGCGCGATGACGAGGCCGTAAGTCTGCAGCCCGCCCAACGCACGGTGCAGCTGCACCGCAGCGATGTCCCCCCGGGGACCGAAGCGGGCGTGCGCGCCATCGCTGCCGCCGATCCGTCCTTCGACCTGCTCTCGTTCCTCGAAGGGGCGAAGGGCGCCTACGGAATGGTGCTCGAAGCCTTCTGGGAGGGCGACAAGGATGCTCTGCGCGAGCTGTGCGACGATGATGTCTCTGCCAGTTTCGCTGCGGCGATCGACGCGCGCACGGGTGCCGGCGAAACCCTCGACAATCGCCTCATCCGGATCGAGGATGCGACCATCAAATCGGCCGACCTCGACGGGCGCATCGCGCGGATCGCGGTGCTGTTCGTTGCCGACATCGCGGCTGTGACCCGGGACAAGGACGGCAACGTCACTGCCGGATCGCTCGATGATGCAGTCGAGAGCCGCGACGTGTGGACCTTCATGCGCAACGTCGATTCGCACGAGCCCAGCTGGAAGCTCGACGAAACCGACGAAGGCTAGCTTCTCGCACTCGGGGAGAGGACGATGCAACGACTGTTCCTTTTCCTAGTGAGCTTCGCGATGGCGGGCTGTGTAGCAGTGCCCGACGCGCGACCACCGCAGGATACCGGCGCGATCCCGCAACCGCCGCCCTTGCCCGCAGGCAGCGCCGTCGCCGCGGGCGTATCGAGCGGACCCCCGGTCGAAACGCTGGCGATAACCGGTTCCGATGCCGCTTCGGCGCTTGTCGCCTTCCGCGCGTCGTGCGCGAAAATACTGTTCCGTGACGATATCAGCGGACTCACCTCGCGCACCGACTGGCAGGCGCCCTGCGGCGCGGCGGAGAGCTGGAGCGGCGATCCGCGCGCCTTCTTCCTGAGCCAGTTCGAAACCGCCCGGATTGGCGATGGTGCCGCCTTCGCGACCGGTTACTTCGAGCCTGAAATCGCGGGCAGCCGCACCCCACGCCCCGGCTATGACGTGCCGGTCTATCGCATGCCGCCCGAGCTTGTTCGCGGCTGGCCCGCCGACATGCCCGAAAGCGAGCGCACGGGGCGGCCTCCGCTGGGCCGCTACGACGCCAGCGGGAATTTTGTGCCCTATTACGAGCGCGCCGAGATCGAAGCCGGCGCGCTGGCCAATCGCGGACTCGAGATCGCCTGGGCCGCCGACGATATCGAATTTTTCTTCCTCCAGATCCAGGGGTCCGGGCTGCTTCGCCTGCCCGACGGTTCGCTGATGCGGATCGGCTATGCAAGACAGAACGGCCGCGAATACGTCGGGATCGGGTCGGTGATGCGCGAGCGGGGGCTGATTGGCGAAGGGCCAGGCCAGTACCCCGGATCGATGCAGGGTATCATGCAGTATTTGCGCGATTATCCCGAAGAAGGGCGTGAGCTGATGCGGCTCAACAAGAGCTGGATCTTCTTTCGCGAACTTACCACAGATGGCCCTCTCGGCTCGCTCGAAATTCCGGTTCGCCGTGGCGATTCGGTCGCGGTGGACCCGAACTTCGTCCCCTATGGGGCGCCGGTATTCCTCGATCTCGACCGCGATGTGGCCGACGGGCTGTGGGTGGCGCAGGACACCGGCGGCGCGATCAAGGGGGCGAACCGCTTCGACACATTCTGGGGAAGTGGACTTGATGCGCGCGAGATAGCGGGGGGAATGAGCGGGCGCGGCAGCGCACTGGTGCTGCTTCCCAAGGGGACGATCGCCCGCTTGCAAGTGCGATGAGCGCGCCGCGCGGGCTGAGCGCCGAGGAACAGGCGGCCTGGGAAAAGCTCGCCGCGACGGTTGAACCGCTCGACTCCAGGACAATCAGCCACCCCTCGCCAGCTCAGGGCGGCACCGCCCGAGAAGAGTTCCCCTCGACCGCTCGCACGACTCCCCCCATGCTTCGCGATGGTCCCCGTGCGGGCGGTCCTGGTGCCCGCCATATCGTCGGGGATGGCCGGCTGGACGGTCAGTGGGACCGGAAGCTCAAGGCGGGGACTATCCTTCCCGATTTCACTCTCGACCTCCACGGACACGGGCTCGACGAGGCCTATCGGCGGCTGATGAGCGGCCTTGCCCAGGCTCGCGCAATGGGCGCGCGCACCATCTTGCTGGTCACTGGCAAATCACGGCCGGTCGATCCGGCCGATCGCGGCACGTCGCGCGGTGCCATCCGCGCCAAGGTGCTCGACTGGCTCGCGGCAAGCGACCAC
>JBBSMH010000132.1:0-6088 GCA_038233275.1 Sphingomonadales bacterium
GCCCGTAAAACTCGACGAAGCGCCCGACCACGCCCGCCTCGCGCAGCATCTGGGTGCAGGTGAGCACGAGGTCGGTAGCCGTGACGCCTTCGGCAAGGCGATTGTCGAGCCTGAAGCCGACCACCTCGGGGATCAGCATCGAGATCGGCTGGCCGAGCATTGCCGCCTCGGCTTCGATCCCGCCGACGCCCCAGCCGAGCACGCCAAGGCCGTTGATCATGGTGGTGTGGCTGTCGGTGCCGACGCAGGTATCGGGATAGGCGAGCATTACGCCATCCTTGTCCTCTCCCGACCACACACCCTTAGCGATATGTTCCAGATTGACCTGGTGGCAGATGCCGGTGCCGGGAGGAACGGCGGAGAAATTGCGGAAGCTCTTCGACCCCCATTTGAGGAAATCGTAACGTTCCACATTGCGCGCATATTCCAGCTCGACGTTTTTCTCGAAGGCTTTGGGGTGGCCGAACTCGTCGACCATCACCGAGTGGTCGATAACGAGATTGACCGAAACCTGCGGATTGATCTTGGCCGTATCTCCGCCGAGCTTGGAAATGGCATCGCGCATCGCGGCCAGATCGACCACGCAGGGCACGCCGGTGAAATCTTGCAGCAGCACGCGCGCGGGGCGGTACTGGATCTCCTTCCCGGTTTTGGGGTCCTTCTGCCAGTCTGCGATTGCCTGTGCGTCCTTTGTGCTGACGGTGAAGCCGTCATCCTCGAACCGCAGCATGTTCTCCAGCAGGACCTTGAGGCTGAAGGGCAGTCTCGACACGTCGCCGATGGTTTCCGCGGCCTTGGCAAAAGAATAATAGGCGTATTTCTTGCCCTCTACGGTGAGGGTGGAGCGGGTTCCGAGCGTGTCCTTGCCGACTTGAGCCATGCGGGTGAACGTCCTTTCTAATCCGGGCCGCCCCGCTAGTTCGCGAGGGCGGGAAGCTGCGGCGCACCTGCGCTTTGCGCGGTGAAAAATCAAGGGTCGGTGCCCCCGCGCTGCGGGGGCGCTTCGGAACCCACGTCGCGCCCGATGATTGGTTAGGCAAAATCAGGGCAGCGCGCCGCAAGGCCGTCGCTGCCCTAGCAAGGAGTTGAAAAGATGAGTGCTTTTCTGGGCGTGGCCGATCACGCGCGCCGAACCGTTCGTGCGACCGTTATTGCCGCTGCCGTTGGGGTGGCGGGTTGCTTCACCGCCGCCTTCACATTCGCTGGTGAGCCAGTCCAGGCCGGCGTGGTCGAGACTGGAGCCGAGCGCCCCTAGATTGCGGTCTGCTCGGTCTTGATCTCGTTCGGCTTTTGCGCGGCCAGCCAGCATCCGGACACGATACAGGCGGTGCCGAGCAGGGTGGTGAGCGTGACCGGCTCGCGGAAGAACAGCCATCCGAAGGCGGCGGCCCACAGGAAGCCCGAATATTCCAACGGGACTAGCACCTGCGTTTCCGCGCGGGCATAAGCCCAGGCGATCGCCATCGCACCTGCGACGGTTAAAAGTGCCGCGGCGGCTATCGAGCCCAATTCCGCCGCTGCTGGTGCCACGAACAGCAGGGGAGCGGCGAGACCCAGGATCACGGCGGAGACGCCCGAATGGAAGCTGGCGATTTCGGCCGGGCCGGCAACTTGCGATTGCTGCCGGATAATGATGAAATTGTAGGCGTACAAAAGCGCCGAAAAGAGAATCGCAGCGAGCCCCAGCCAAGTATCGGCACTCACACTGCCCCGCGAAACCTTTCCCCCGATGATCACTAGCGTGCCGGCGAAGCCTAGCAGCGAGGCTACAATCGCTTGTGTGCGAATGGTTTCGCCCAGCAGGACATGCGCGAAATACAACGCGATGAGCGGAGCGATGAAACTGATGGCGATGGCTTCGGCTATCGGGAGCTTGGTCAGCGAATAGAAAAACGTCAGCGCCATGAAGGTCGACACGACACCGCGCAAGAGGTGCAGACGAAGCACCTTGCGCTGCGGCCAGCGCCCGCCCCGGGCCAGCCACAAGGGCACAGCCATGCCCGTTCCGAACACCGAGCGAAGCCAAGCGGCGCTGAAGGCCCCGATGGCGAGCGCGGCGCCTTTCATGAAGGCATCCATCAGCGAAAGCGCAGCAACCCCGACGATCGCCGCCACAATGGGCCCGGAAGTGCTGCGGTGCGACATCCGCCATCCATAATCCCCTGCATCCACTCGGTCACGCTGCAAGAACAATTCAGCCTCCAGCAAGCGGGGAGAGTGGAAAGCAGTGCGGAATTGGAATACATCCCAGCGGCAAAGGCGAGCAGGCTCGCCGGCTGTGTTGAACGGTGGAGCAGATGAGAAAATTCGTATCGATTTCTAGCTTGGCGATGGGCGCGGCGCTGCTGGCCGCGGCGCCTGGGTTCGCACAACCGGCCGATCCTGAGAATCTGCTGCCGCCCGAGCCAGAGACCGTGAAGGAGGCGCAGCCCGATTACACGCAGATGGAGGCGCGGCAACCGTCGCGCGATACCTCGCGGACTACGGACCAGGCAACCAGGCGTGAAAGCGTCGATCGGGCGTTTTCCGATCCGCAGTTCCAGACGGGCGAAATCGTCCAGAAGACCGCCGCGGACTGGCCCCAGGTCCTTCCCTGGACGGTCGAGCAGGCGCTGGCGCTGGCGGGGTTCATCGAAGGCATCGGCGCCGAAGGGCTCAATCCCGCGGATTACGATCCGGACTCGCTGCGCTTTGCCGCCGAGCAGGGGCGCAGCGAAGTGCTCGACGAGATTGCCAGCAAGACCTTCATCTGGCTGATCGAGGATTTGCGCGATGGGCGCACGCCCATGGAAGGGCGCAAGCAGTGGTTCGTGATGGACCCTGACGCCGATCGCATGCCGTCGGGCAAGCTGCTCAAGCAAGCTCTCGAAAGCGATGACGTTGCCGGCACGCTGACCTCCATTTTGCCGGTGCATCCCGATTATGCGCGACTGAGGGAAGAGCTCGCCAAAACCCCTGAAACCGATAGCAAACGCCGCAAGCTGATCCGCGCCAACATGGATCGCTGGCGCTGGTTGCCCCAGGAATTGGGGAAGAAATACCTCATCACCAACGTGCCCGAATATCAGCTGCGGCTGACGGTGAACGACAAGATCATCAAGACCTATCGCACAATCGTCGGCAAGCCGGGGAACACCGCGACGCCGCAGCTGGGCGAGATGGTCGAAGGGGTGATCTTCAACCCGACCTGGACGGTGCCGCAATCGATCGTGAAGGGCGAAGGGCTAGGTGCGAAAGTGCTGGCCAATCCGGGATGGGCGAAAGCGCAGGGCTACAAGGCCACGAAGGGGGAGGACGGCTGGGTCACCGTGGTCCAGCAGCCTGGCCCGACCAATTCGCTCGGCCTGATGAAGCTCGACATGCCAAACCGGCACGCGATCTTCCTGCACGACACGCCCTCGCGCCACTTGTTCAAGCAGGCCAACCGCGCGCTCAGCCACGGCTGCATCCGGGTGGAGGATGCACGCACTCTGGCGATGACGATGGCGATCCTCGGCAATATGGAAAACAAGGCCGATATTCCGGTGATCCAGCAAGAAGTGCAGCAGATTACCGGATCGCGCGAGTATACCGCCTATCCGCTGAAGGACAATTGGCCGGTTTACATCACCTATTTCACCATGGCGCAGGACGTGAATGGCGAACTCAAGGCTTTCAGCGACATCTACGGCCGCGATGCCGCCGTGCTCGCTGCGTTCGAGGCCCCGCGCGTGGCCAACCGCAGCCGTGTGCAGGGCGAGGAGATCATCCCGATCGCCGCGCCGGGAGCCTGACTGCTAGAAAACGCCGGGGTTGGTCCGCTCGAGAGTGCTTTCGCGCTCGCGGCGCAACAGGTCCAGGTCGGTCAAATCTTGCTGGGCCACGGGCGGCGTCAAAACGCTGCCGTCCTCCATCAGGCCGTAGCTTCCCGCCACCAGCAGCCGCCCGCCCGCCAGATCGATCAGCGCGCGGTCGAACTGCACCGGCCCCATCGCGAAACACCCGTTGGAGCGGCCCAGCCGCCCCCAGCGCTCGACATGTTCGGGCGTGGCATAGCCCGCTTCGTGCATTACGATAGCCCGCGGCAGGGCGTTAGAATTGGTGGGATCGAGCCCGTCGAGGCGGATCGAAGTGCCGTAACGCCCGGTGTACCAGCTGCGCGTCATATAGGCGCCCTTGCTGGTGCAGTGCGAACCGTCGGCGTTGGAATACCAGTTGAGCCAGCCGTCGTGCTCGGGATCGGACCCATCGCCGTGGCTCACGTGATAGCTGGCGACCTCGCCGGTTCCCATATTGACGTAATGGAACCGCCGGTGCGCCGAATGGAGGCCGAAGTCGGCAATGCCGACGATGTCCTTCTTCCAGATCGACGGGCCCGCGCGCTCGAGCTCGCTCTTGGCGATATCGAGCAGCTTTGCGTCGCGCGCCGCGGTGGGGTCGGCTTGCGCGAAAACGCGCGGAGCCAGCGATAACGTGGCCCCGGCGGCAATTGTGCTCTTGAGGAGATCGCGGCGATTCATGTCAGCGCACCATATACCCTGTTCCTATCGCTGCGCTGAACGATTGAGGCCGTGCGGGTCAACGCCCCAGGATCATCCGGTCGCCTTCGATGCGCACGGGATCGATGGTCGAGAGGAAATTCTGCCCGAGCAGCGATATGCCGAGGCCTTCGGGCACGATGATCGCGTTGAGACCTCGCACCTCGTGCCCGCCCAGCGCCACCCGGTCGAGCGTCTTGTGCACGCCGCGTACCGGCCCGCTGGCGCCATGCGCGACCACCGCCAACTCGTCGTAGGTCCAAAACAGGCCAAGCGCCTGGGCATCTGCATTGGTCAGCGCGATCGCGCTCGCGCCGGTATCGACCATGAAGCGCGTCGGCCTGCCGTTGATCTCTACGGTGGCGTAGAAATGCCCGTCGCTCTCGCGGTGAAGTTCGGAGACGCTCCCTGCGAAAGGAGCAAGCTTCGAGGGTTCGGCTGCGGATACCGGCCCGGAGGCGACGTTGCCCGAAAGATTCGGCACCGCGAAGCTCGTCGCTTCCTCGCTCTCCCCGCCCGGCGAGAAGCCAACCGCCACTCCCGCGATCACCGCTCCGGCGAAGACGAGCGCTTCCTTCATGCCTGCGATTTTCGCAGACGGGGGTAAACAGCGTGTAAATTACCCTGCCGCCCCCACGACTTCGTCCGCCCGTCCGGCGTCGCTCATCCCCGCCTCGATTTCCGCCGCCTTCGCCTCCACCAGCGATACGATGTGGTCGAGCATGTCGGCGTCCTTCACATGGTGGTCGGTCACGCCCGCGAGATAGACCATGTGCTTGCCCGCGCCGCCGCCGGTGATGCCGATGTCGGTCTCGCGCGCTTCGCCGGGGCCGTTGACCACGCAGCCGAGCACCGAAAGGCTCATCGGCGTCTTGATGTGCTCAAGCCGCTTCTCTAGCGCCTCGACCGTGCGTATGACGTCAAAGCCCTGCCGCGAGCACGAGGGGCATGACACCACCCGCACGCCGCGCGTGCGCAGGCCCAGCGCCTTCAATATCTCGAAGCCGACCTTGACCTCCTGCTCCGGCTCGGCCGACAGCGAGACGCGGATCGTGTCCCCGATACCGGCCCACAGGAGCGAACCCATGCCGATCGAACTCTTCACCGTCCCCCCGATCAACCCGCCGGCCTCGGTGATGCCCAGGTGCAGCGGGCAGTCGACCGCCTCCGCCAACCCGTGGTAGGCGGCAACCGCGAGGAAGACGTCGCTCGCCTTCACCGCCACCTTGTATTCGTGGAAATCGTGGTCCTGCAGCAGCTTGATATGGTCGAGCGCGCTTTCGATCAGTGCTTCGGGGCAGGGCTCCCCGTATTTCTCCAGCAGGTCCTTTTCCAGGCTGCCCGCGTTCACTCCGATGCGGATCGCACAGCCGTTGGCCTTGGCTGCGCGGACTACTTCGGCGACGCGGTCGGACGAGCCGATATTGCCCGGATTGATCCGCAGACAGGCCGCGCCCTTGTCTGCCGCCTCGAGCGCGCGCTTGTAGTGGAAATGGATGTCGGCGACGATCGGCACGTTCGCCGCCCGTGTGATCCGATCGAAATTGGCCGTGGATTCAGCTGTAGGACAC
>JBBSMH010000133.1:0-6062 GCA_038233275.1 Sphingomonadales bacterium
AACGTCGGCAAGTCCACGCTTTTCAATCGGCTGGTGGGCAAGAAGCTGGCGCTGGTGGATGACCAGCCCGGCGTGACGCGCGACCGTCGGATGGGCGATGCCAGCATCGCCGGGCTCGACTTCACCATCGTCGATACCGCCGGTTGGGAGGATGATGACCCGCAGAGCCTGCCAGGCCGGATGCGCGCGCAAACCGAGGTGAGCCTCGAAGGGGCCGACGCCGTTCTGTTCGTGATCGACGCCCGCGCCGGCTTGACCCCGCTCGACGAGGAAGTCGGGCGGTGGCTGCGCAGCAGCGAAGTGCCCGTGGTGCTGGTAGCCAACAAGGCCGAGGGCAGGGCCGCCGAGTCCGGTGTGCTCGAAAGCTACAGCCTGGGACTGGGTGAGCCCGTGCCGCTGTCCGCCGAGCACGGCGAGGGTGTGGCCGATCTGTTCGGCGCGCTCTGGCCGATCATAGGCGAAGGCGAGGCCGAACGCGCGGCAGCGAGCCGTGCGGGAGAACCCGCAGAGCCCGACGATCTCGAGCTTGGCCCGCTCAAGCTGGCGATCGTCGGTCGGCCCAATGCCGGCAAATCCACGCTCATCAATCGCCTGTTGGGCGAAAACAGGCTGTTGACCGGCCCCGAGGCGGGCATCACGCGCGATTCGATCGCGGTCGACTGGCAATGGACCGACCCGGCGGGCGAGTTGCGCGAGGTCCGCCTGATAGACACGGCAGGAATGCGCAAGCGTGCCAAGGTCCAGGACAAGCTCGAAAAACTGTCTGTCGCAGACGCTCGCCATGCGGTCGACTTCGCCGAAGTGGTCGTGCTGTTGCTCGACGCGACACAGGGTCTCGAGCACCAGGATCTCAAGATCGCCGACATGGTGCTGCAGGAAGGCCGGGCGCTGATGATCGCCATCAACAAATGGGATGTCGCCGAGGATGCCAGCGCCCTGTTCAACGGCATCCGCGCGGCGCTCGACGAAGGGTTGTCTCAGGTGCGCGGGCTGCCTCTCATCGCGGTCAGCGCGAAGACCGGCAAGGGGCTCGACCAGATGCTGGCGGCCGCATTCGATCTGCGCGAGGCATGGTCGAAGCGCGTCTCCACTGCCGCGCTCAACCGGTGGTTCGACGATGCGCTGGACGCCAATCCCCCACCTGCGCCCAAGGGCAGGCGGATCAAGCTGCGGTATATCACCCAGGCAAGCACCCGGCCGCCGCGCTTCGTGGTATTCGGCACGCGGCTTGATATGCTGCCCAAGAGCTACGAGCGGTATCTGGTGAACGGCATCCGGGCCAAACTCGGTTTCGAAGGCGTGCCCGTGCGCGTGGTGCTGAAAAGTCCCAAGAATCCCTATAAAAGCGACTGATGATGATCGATCTTCTCGCCGAATCCGGCAACATTGCCTCCGATCTCGTCAGCCGCACCTCTTCGACCGCGCGAGTGCAGGAAATCGTCCGCCTCAGCCTGGCCCCGGCCTTCCTGCTCGGCGCGATCGGCGCGGTGCTGAATGTGATGATGAGCCGGCTGATCTGGGTGGCCGAACGCATCGAGCGCCTGGAGGGCCGGCTGGAAGACGAGAAGCGCGCCAGGGTCCGGCGCGAACTGTCCCGGCTGCGGCGGCGACGGCGTCTGGCGCAGCGAGCGGTGATGTTCTCCACCGCCGCGGCCTCGACCATCTCCTTCGTCTTGCTGTTGCTGTTCGTCAGCGCATTCATCCAGCCCCAGATCGGCACGCTGACGGCCTTTGCGTGGATCGCGACCATGATCCTCATGATCGTCGGGCTGGTGTTGTTCGCGGCGGAAACCGTGGTTGCGGCGGGCGGGCAGAAAGGCGATGGCCCGGATGAGGGTAGCTGACCGCTTTTTCGGCACAATCACCGGTAAACCGAGACAGGCCGGCCCCGAACCGCATCGGGTTATCGGGGGTTCATCTTACCTCCGCGAGACCCTCTGCATCCCTTTGGAGGTGCAGCCATGCCCAAAATCCAGCTTTCAATTCCCTCGCCCGAAGCCGGAACGGAGCATGTCGAGGTAATCGACACGGCCGACCTCAACGCGGCGCTTGCGGTGCTCGATATCAACCTGCGTGAAGGTTGCGCCGAAATCCTGGCCGACGGAATACCGCTGGCTCGACTCAAAAGGTGTGGCAGGAACGGGCAACCGTTCTGGGAAATTGCCCGCAGCGATGCTGGCGATCGACAGATCTAGCCCGCGTTCTCCTGAGCCTCGCCAGCCGGCCTCGAATTGAGCTGAACGTAGTTTTCCAGCCCCATTCTGGCAATCAAGTCGAATTGCGTTTCAAGGAAATCGACATGCTCTTCCTCGCTTTCGAGGATGCGCTCCAGGATTTCGCGGCTGACATAGTCGCGGACGCTTTCGCAATGTTCGATGGCATCGCGCAACAGCGGGATCGCCTCCTCTTCCATGGCGAGGTCCGCGCGCAGGATTTCCTCGACCGTCTCTCCCACCTTGAGCTTGTGGATCGCCTGGAAATTGGGGAGGCCCTTCAGGAACAGGATACGCTCGGCGAGCAGGTCGGCGTGCTTCATCTCGTCGATTGATTCGCGCCGCTCATATTCGGCGAGCCTGGTAACGCCCCAATCGGCGAGGACGCGATAGTGCAGCCAGTACTGATTGATCGCGGTGAGCTCGTTGGTGAGCGCCTTGTTGAGGAATTCCATGACTTTCTCGTCGCCCTTCACCGCGCTTCTCCTGACAGCCGTGACAATGCTGCGGGGCTATGCGCCTCGTGGGGCTGGGTGACAAGGGCGGACACGGGAAAAATGGCAGAATTCCGCCAGTTGAGAGCGATTTTCAGTAGCGGGAACTCAGGCCGCGTGAGCCGGGAGGAAGGACATTTCGCGCTCTTCGGCAAGGACATTGTCGGCGTCCATCAGGCACTGGCCACAGTTGGGACGCTTGCCAAGCGCGGCATAGGCTGCCTCCGCATCCCCCGAAACATGGCGCGCGACGCGGCGCAGCTCGGTCTCCCGGATGGCGTTACAGATGCAGACATACATGTCGGCGCGCTCCTGCGAGTGATTCGCAGGGGCCAATTTATGCGAACGGTTCGCAATAGCAAGTAGAATCAGCGGGGGAGTTGGAAAACCCGTCCGTAGGTCAGGCAACGCCACAACCACTCGAGCGGTCCATAGCGGAAACGCTCGAGCCAGGGCTTCGACCAGCAAAGCATGACGACCCAGGCGATCAGGACGACCAGATACAGCCCGCCGCGCGTCAGCTCGCCGTGCAGCCCACCGGCCCAGCCATGGAACACGAGGAGCATCAGGATCGAGGTGCCGAGGTAGTTTGAAAACGCCATTCGGCCGGCCGCCTTGACGCGGGTCCCGAGCCAGCCGGCCGCATCGGTGCCATAGACCGCCAGAAGCGCGGCCAGGCCGAGCACGACGGGCAGCCGCGGGAGCGGGGACAAGCCCATGAATGCAGCGATGGTTCCCCAGTAGGTGAACCCGCCCGCCTGAGCCCACAGGGCGATCGGCAGCGTCAGCGCGCTGCCCGCGATCACCCCGATCCAGCCCCATTTGCGCAGCCGGCCCGCATCGACCCCGCCGTTGAACCAGCCGTAGCGGTACGCCGCCACGCCGAGCAGCATCAGCGGCAGCGTTTCGAAAATGAAGATGAAGAGGAAATTGAACGGATCCGCCGTGTGCTCGGTCATGTTGTGTCGCACGAATTCGGCGTAGCTGCCCTGCCCTATGATTTCGGCCTCGCGCGCCCCGTCGGCCAGTTCGCGCTGGGCCTCCGCAGCCATTTCTTCGCGCGAATCGGCGAACTGCGGCTGGGCCCCGAAATCGGTCTCGGCGATCAGATAGGGGAAGGTCATGGCCCCTAGGAAGAACAGCGCACCCAGCACATAGCCGACCAGACCCGCGACCAGCTGGGTCTTGCGGCTCCAGCGCAGGCAGAGCAGGCCAACGAAGCCGGCGATCGAGTAGAGAACCAGAATGTCCCCGCGCCAGATGAAGTAGAAATGCACCAGCCCGAATAGCAGGAGAAAGAACAGCCGGCGCGCCTGCAGCCAGCGGGTAGCGCCCTTGGCCCAGGCTTTTTCCATGAAAAGGTACAGCCCCGCTCCGAACAGCAGCGTGAAAAGGCCCCGCATCTTGCCGTCGATCAGCACGAATTGCGCGACCCACATCCACCCCGCCGGATCGCCGCTCCCCCCGATGAAAGCGTCGGGGTACATGTAGGCGGCGAAAGGCTGCCCGAAGGCCACGATATTCGCCGCGAGAATGCCCATCACCGCTATGCCGCGGATGAAATCAAGGCTGGAGATGCGCTCTCCGGTGGCCGCGACTGGCACAATTTGGTCGGGCGTGCCCGTCATATCCTCGACCGCAATTGCCGGTGCCTGGCCGCTCATCGCAAATCCCCCCATTCCGTCCCGGAGCGTTCTTTTACCGTCGCCGGGGCAGGAGGGAAGCCTTATGAAAAGTTGTTTACCGGGTCACGAGGCAGTCCTGCCGGCTGCGCTTGAGCGCATTGCAAGCCTGCTCGGCCGCTTCGCGCGTGGGAAAACCGCTCGCCATAAGCTTGGTCAGCCGACCGGCGCTGACATTCTCGCGCGTCGCGCCTGCGAGAGCGGCATGGCCTTGAATGCGCTGCCACAGGCGGTCGGCGTTTTCGGCGACCCCGAATGCGCCGAGCTGAACCTTCCACGGGCCGCGCATCGCCGCCGGCGCGTCGGGCGCTGGCGCGTCCCGAGTCACCGCCAACCCGGGTTGCGTGATCGAGGGCGGGACCACTGCGGTTTCGATTATTGGCGGCTCGCCTGCTGGCAGGGTGAAGTCGGCGCCCGCCTGTGCCGGCCCGCGCGCCACTGTGACAGGTGTCGCAGTGCCTGCACGCGGGGGCAGGGGCGGAGGTGCGATCGCGACAGGTGCAGCCACTTGCTGTGGCGCGCCCATCTCGAGATCGACCGCGGCCAGTTGCCGAGACCGGCGCGCTTCGGCGTCGGCTTTGAGCCTTTGAGCCAGTAGCTGTGCTTCCTGACGGTCCGCCAGCGGGATATATTCGTCCATCTGCGTTATCGCGGACCGGGCTTGCGGCAGTCCGGTGGCGTTGGCCAGCGTCAGTAGCGCATAGGCCCGCCCCCAATCCTTTTCGACCAAATCGCCGTTGAAATGGGCAATTCCCAGCAGATATTGCGCGCGAGGATCGCCTCGGCCGGCCGCTGCATCGATGTAGGGCATGGCCTCGGTCCGCCGCCCGCTCTGGAACAGCAGCAGCCCATAATTGTCCGCCGCCTTCACATGACCCTGGGCGGCGGCGAGCCGATAAAGCGCCTCGGCCTGGCCAAGATCGGGTTCGACGCCTCTACCGAGGCGGTAGGCCTGCGCGAGGTTGAACTGGGCGTCGGGATCGCCCGCCTGTGCGGGGCCGGACCATTCGCGCACCGCGGTGGCATAGTCCCCTGCGCTCCACGCATCGACACCCGCCTTGACGTCGGCCAGCGCGGGCGTGGCTGCGGCCAGCACGCAGCCCATCGCCAGACCCCTAGCCGCCCTACCCACAATTTGTGCGATCATAATGCGCTCCTCTTATGCTCTCACCCGCCGGGCACTTCCTTCGGGTGCGACCGGGCGGCCTTGCTCTGCCACATTATAGTAAACGAGCGATTAGCGAAATTGCGCGGCGGCATGGCGACATACCGGGCCAAATGGTGGTGACAGGATTAACCGAAAATTAGGGGTAGTCTGCGATTTCCCGGATTGAGACCGCCGTTCGACACCAGGTGGGACGACATAACCTAGGGCTTAATCTCAGGGGGACCAGGCCGTGCGAGTACTGGCTTTGGCATCGCAAAAGGGCGGATCGGGCAAGACGACCCTTTCCGGACATCTCGCCGTCCAGGCACAGCGAGCGGGCGCTGGCCCGGTCGTTCTTATCGATATCGATCCGCAGGGTTCGCTTGCCGACTGGTGGAACGAGCGCGAGGCCGAATATCCCGCCTTCGCCCAGACCACCGTCGCGCGGCTTGCCAACGATCTTGCGGTGTTGCGCAGCCAGGGCTTCAAGCTCGCGGTCCTCGACACGCCGCCTGCCATTACCATG